>JADHVS010000238.1 GCA_016783865.1 Bacteroidales bacterium | reverse complement strand
GATACTGATCAGGAGTTATTCGAACTGCAAGACAGCTACCTGCTGCACCTGCGCGGTAACCCATTTCTGCGGTACCGTCATCATAAATATATTCAACAGCAGAAGCTATCTCAACAAAAGCTGATGCTTCGTTGGAATAGCCACTTTCGCCTGCATCATAAACGGCAGTGACGACATAATAGTTTTCTGTTCCAAAGCATGGTTCATAATCTGCATAATATGTAGTGTCAACATTTGCAATAGGATCATCATAATCACCACTTGTAACACTGTGGTATACATTGTAACTAAGCGGTGAACTTCCACCTCCTTCTGCAAGAATTGTGGCGGTTATTGCGATATTAGTTAAACTAGTATAAGCTTCAAAAATTTGTGTCCATTCACCTGAGGCAAAACAAAAGCTCCGCCCTTGATCAGTAGCATTTTCTGCAAGCAAACCCTGATTAACTGTATCAAAACCTTGTATTCCTACAAAAACACTTCCATACGGTTCTAAATTTATACCACTGGAAATTACGTCAACATTCATATATACATTATGAGGAATATCCCCAACGTCTTCAACAGTATAGAGAATAGAGCCCGGAAGTTCGTCTTCATCTTCCCAAACAAGAACATCAACTGTTCCCGTAATCTGATGTGGTGTAGCTGCACTATAAAGTATAAAGTTTACACTTTTTAAAGGAACTGCATAATCATAAGGATTTGTTACACGAACAGCATATGGTTGACAATCATTAATATATGAAGTCCAGCTGCCTGTATTGTAAACAAGATCTTCTGGATCCCCACTTGGAGGTTCTTCCCAGGTTAGGTCCACACAACATTCAATGCCATCATATACAGCTTGGAGGTTTATTGGAGGAATCAAAGGAGCAGGAATATAAGTGTATTTAAACATACCACCTGTAAATTGATCACCATTAAAGCCGCCGGCATATCCGCATTCATCATTTGCCCAATCCGTTGCCAGAAATTGTGTTCCGTCTGTTCCTGGGTATATCTCCCAGGTATGTCCACCGTCAGTACTATATGAAGCCCCTGAAGCTCCGGAAGCAGCACCTGTGCTGACATACATATTAGTAGTTCCCGGAACATAAGCCATATCGTTAGTATAAACCGTTCCAGTAATAGTAACTAACGACCAATTCACTCCACCATCAGAGGTTTCATAGAGTGTGCCAGTACTGTATTGACCTTTATCCTGTAATAAACCGTTCATTGAGTCTTTGAACCAGATGTTCACATAAGTAAGAGAACCTACAGGACTGCAAACAGTCCAGTTATAACCTTTGTTAGTAGATTTAAAGACACGACCCATATTTGTTCCCCACCAGACTGTATCTCCAACTACATCGTAGTAACCGACAACTCCAAACTCTCCTGTTAATGGATCCGGAATATTTCTGGAAGGAACGCGAGTCCAATTAGTACCACCATCAGTTGTTGTGTACAGTTCATAATATCCACCTACAGGATCACCTTGAGCAAAACCAACATTCTCATCCCAGAAATGAACGACATTCGGGAAGCTTGCAGCGTTTGTATACATACTTGCCTCACCCTGACGAGTCCAGTTTGCACCACCATCAGAGGTATAATAAATACCCTGTGGGTTAGTTCCGGCAGACTTATACATTGGAACCCATGCTTTATTAGCATCCAATGCAAAGATCATAGAAAGTTCTAATCCCGAGGCATCATTAACTCCACCAGGTGTCCATAATTCACCGCCATTTGTAGTTTTGGTAAATTCTTGAATAATCGCACCTCCCCCACTTCCATCATATGCTGTTGCCCAGACGATATTTTCATCTAAAGTATGCATATAATGAATACCGCGAGAAGGTGTTGTAAAGCCCGAGGCTTGTTCGATCCAGCCATAATCTCTACCAGATTTCTCCAATTCATTAGAATTAGTAGTTGGTACATATTGAGTTGGAACTTCAGGGCGTGCAATAACAACAGTGGCTGATAGAAAAACAAAGAGTATTAGAAAACTCATCGTAAGTTTTTTTTTCATTTTGACTCCTTTCTTTTTTCAAATTAATAAATTATGAAAATTTTATTCCTTGATTTATTTACATATTGTAATGTCAAGTAATATACAATTTTAATTTATCATACCGCTGGGGAGCTTACTACTATTGTTGCATTTTTTATTATCACAATATCGAAGCCCTCAACAGGATTACCGTCTTTATTTACCAATGTTAAATTTTCAATAGAAATACTCGATTCGCCTTCTGCAATACCTTTGAAAAATACGGAAAACAAAACCCCACTTCCATTCACTGGTTGATCATTTAAATTATTATCCAAAACAATTCCAATATTCAAGCGATCCGCTTCATGTATTGTGCATGTGATCGGTTGTAAATCATCCCAAAAACTACCAATTATGAAATATTCTTCAGGAACTTCGAGTATATCGGGATCAAATACGACTTCCACAGTGATTCCGAATAGATCGGATACATCAATAATATTAATAAGAAGTTGAAAACTTTCACCTATACTGATTGTGTTTTCTGCCGGAGTGATCGTAACAGATAAATTCTCAGATGGACTTTCTAATTTTGAACAAGAGAATAAAACAATGCATGTTATCATTGATATGATTAACAATAATAGTTTCTTTTTCATCATTAACCTTTATTTCATTAGTATCATTCGTTTTGTTGATATAATCGTGTCATCCAATGTTAATACATATAAGTAAATACCGTTCCCAACTCGATTATTATTAAGATCTCTGCCATTCCAGTTAATCATATTTTCACCGGAATTTCTTCCACAAATATCTAATTTTTTTATCAATTGCCCTTTAACATTATAAATGCTTATATATCCCGACCGAACATCATCTTTCAACGAGAATTTAATAGTTGTTGTTGCAGAAAATGGATTTGGATAAGTTCCATTAAGAACATTTTCTACTTCGGGTTCTATTGTATGAAGTTTGATTCTTCTTGCAATAAAATTTTTTATAATAAGATCGGATTCACTATTACCGAGAGAATTGTATATTTCAATAAAATTTCTTTTATAAGATTCAATATCTACTTGCGGATTTTGAATATTTAAAGGAGCAGAATGGCTTTTTCCCATATTCAATCCTATAGCAAGGACATCGCGGATATCAACAATTCCATCGCCATTACAATCTGCTGGAGCTGCTGCCTCATCCTCCCATAAAGAAGGAAATTCGTTAGCTATCCAATTATAGGAAATATTTTCTCTTGCATCTCCAGTTGAGCGGAAATATATGCCAATGGGAAGAATATCAAGTGTATCCACAATACCGTTATTATCTGTATCTCCCGGCCAAATTTGTGGATAAATATTTATATAATCCTCCTTATTAATTGTTGAAGTAGAATCATTTTCATCCACAATGCTTAAAGATACTGAATATCTTCCGGAATTTTGATAGATATGAGTAGGATTTTGTTCTGAGGATGTTTGTCCATCTCCGAAATTCCAATTCCATTCAACAATTTCTGCACAGACGTTTGTAGATTGGTCTGTAAAATGGATTATTTGAGGAAGTGTACCGGAAACTTCATCTGCAGTAAATCTTGCCTGAATCTGTGGTAGGGTATCAACAATAGCTCTCATCATGATATTTTGTGGAATACCCATGTTGTAATCGTACCAAGTACCAGCGGTATATTGCCAGCTTCTGTTATAGGAAGGTCCGCTTGTATCAACACCGATCAAGTTGCTGTTTGAGCCCTCGAACCAACCAACATAGAAATCTCCATCCTCAATGATAATATTGTATCCGGGATCATCGAGAAGTGTGATAACATTCCAGTCATTGGCAACGAGATCGGCTGTCGGGATCATGTAGACCGGGTAGATAAGCTGAGTTCCGGGTTGACCATCTACACCATCATCCCATACATAAACAATGAGCTGCTGACTCACTTCAGTGAGATAGTATTTAATCCTGATAAGTCGAACAGGATACTGATCCGGTGTAATACGAACTGCAAGACATCTTCCTGCAGCACCTGCACTGTAACCCATTTCTGCTGTGCCGTCATCATAAATATATTCAACAGCAGAAGCTATCTCAACAAAAGCTGATGCTTCGTTTGAATAGTTGCTTTCTCCTTCATCATACACTGCGGTGACTGCATAATAATATGTATTTCCAGCTTCGACAGTTTCATCTGCGAATAAAATATCTACAGTATTTCCGATAGGGTCAATATCATAGTTTCCGCTCTCTGTTCCACGATATACATTATAGCTGTTTGGAGGTGTCACTGTTGCATAAGTTGTGGTACAGCGAATTCCCCATTCTCCATCGGGAAGACCGTTTGCCGCTGCAACGTCTGCCCATGTTGACCAGGCACCGCCAGTATTCACGTAACTGTGTTCACTTGGGACAGTTGATTCATCAAGATAGCAGTCCACTATATTGGTGCATTCAAAAGCAATTAAGAAGTTGTTCTGAACGATCCAGTCATCACCGGAAACGTCATAAGTGGCAGCTGCGCCAGCGGTTGTGGTTATAGGCATTGTATAGGTAGGAGTAGTCGAATATGAAGCGCCTTCTTTTTCATACACGCCAAGTGTAGTAGGACCGGCTAATATTGAGCTGAAAACAGTGAACTCCATGATCTGGCATTCTCCGCCGACAGGGAATGAAGCGCCCATATAACCTGAATCTGTAGTGAAAGAAATTGCATTTTCAAAGGATCCGTCATCCCATTGCATTGCGCCACCCATTCCTGCAGGGGCGTCCCAATCGAGGTTAACAAAGCTAGTTTGTTCATCATAGTCTGCAATCAGGTTCGTTGGAGGTAAGACATCCAAAGTTGCCAAGACCTGAAAATTATCAACATGGAAACCAAAGGTTGTTGGATTATCAGCATTGGTATGCAGTCCAATCCGGAACTGAACGGTTGTCCCACCAAGTGCAGACATATCAGAGTATCCTGGCCATCCCTGCGAGAAAGGTGTCCAATCTGCAATACTACCTGTGAAGACATAGTCTGTTCCACCCGGATCACCTGTGGGATTACTTACAGACCACCAATTACTCCATCCTGTTCCATCATCGTGTCGGACTTCAACGTAGAGATAATCGCAATCCGGGAATAAACCAGCATCAAGTTCAGTTTGAACATACATATCCCAAGTTATATCTACGTTCTCAGGAAGGTTAAATTCCGGTGTGATGAAATAATTATTCATATCGGGATTATACGTTCCGGTACCGGGATCAAAGCAGCCGGCTGCATGAGTAGGTGAAGGGGCTGCGGAATCTTCATAGATGTGCCAGAGCTGTCCACCCTCAGGAACATTTGAGAAAGCAGTAAAACCAGTGGCATCATCACCGGTATTATAGAAACTTGCAAGTGCAATATTATCAACAAAAACACCGATCAGTGCAGGATTATCAAGCGTACAATAAGCAGGATCAGAGGCAAAGGCAAAGCTGATGATCACGTTTTCACCGGACCAACTGCCGGGAATGGTAATTGTGGTTGGTTTCCATCCATTGCTAAAACCACCCCATCCGGGTATACCGGGAATACCGGAAGGGCATTCACCATGCTCGAAACCAAAACTGTACATACTGGTACTGTTGTAAGCAGGATTACAATCAGTAAGTACAACTGCATCTGCATAATCTTGAGTAGCAAGGCGTATTCTTACATTCATGCCATCCCATCCATCAAATGGAGCTGTAGCACCAGCGGGATCTTCAATCGCACGAAACTGCTCAAAAGTCAGAGTATTCTTTGCACCGTGAGGTAACAGAATTGGAGGTGTGTCCAGAACTTGATACCAGTGATCGAGATAACCGCCGGTAGCTCCAACATCAGGATCACCCATCCACCATGACATACCGGAACCGCCATAAGCGTTATAGGTATCAATATGCCACATTGGAGGGGTTGCTGTTGCATCCCAGGTAGTCCAACCAGGTGCACCTGATTCAAATTTTTCAAAAAAAACATCAGTCATATCCCTGCTTTTAGCCGTAGCCGGAACCATTGGTGAATCAGTTCCGGAAAGAACAGGTTGCTCATTAATATGATGTACTTTAACCTTTGGAGCTTCTGCAAACACAATACCGGTCACAAGTACGAGAAGAGCAAGAACTGATATTACCTTTTTCATCTTTTTTCCTCTCAAATCGTCACATTTATTAGACGTTGATTATTTTAGGTATTTGCTCCTTTCATGGAACAAAGAGACTCGGAGTCAAGTTTTTTAAACCTCATAATTAATAAGGAAAGCTTATTAATAATAATATATATATACAAATATATACAAAAAAGAAAGGGAAGAAGGCGAACCTTCTTCCCTTGATTTATATGAGTTTCAACGCGAGTTACTTCATCAAGATCATCTTATTCAGGAATGTTTTGGTGTTAGTCTCAAGTTTGTAGAAGTAGATACCATTTGCAAGCTTCTTGCCGTTCACAGTGCCATTCCAATCAACCTTATATGAAGGTGTCGGATCAATCTCAGTATTGACTAAGACGTCAACTAACTGTCCTTTTATGTTGTAAATAGTCAGTT
>JADHVS010000237.1 GCA_016783865.1 Bacteroidales bacterium | reverse complement strand
CGGACCTCCCTTAGAGGTAAGGCGGTCCCTGTGCAGGTGTTTTGATCCTGCTCCTCCTTTGCCTGAGCGGCAAAAGATTTTTACATAATCTACAAAGTTTGATTCCGCCAAGAATATATCGATTACTTAACGGCGCAGAGAAAGTTACTTAAACCCAACGCAGTTAAGGGTTTATCACATCAACGATCCGGTCAAATATTTCATCCATAGTACCCAGGCCATCGACCTGCCGGGCCTTATCCTGCTGCTGATAATATTCGATCACCGGGCTGGTCTGGCTTTCATACACATGGATCCTGTTTTGAATGGTCTCAAGGTTATCATCTGCCCTGCCCTCCTGCTCAGAACGTTTCAGCAACCGGTCGATCAGTTCCTGAGTCTCCACATCAAGGTTGATCATCAGAGTGATCTCCAGGTCCCTCGAAGATAAAACTTTATCGAGTGCCCCGGCTTGCGCGACTGTCCTGGGGAAACCATCGAAGATAAATCCGTTGAAATCACCGGCCGTTTCGATCCTCTTCTCAATCATACCAATAACCACCTTATCCGGGACCAATTCACCTTTCGAGATAAGGCTTTTAGCTTCCAGTCCAAGATCACTTTCAGCAGCAATTTCAGCTCTTAACATATCACCTGTCGAAAGGTGATTCAATCCATACTTCTGGATAATTTTCTTTGATTGGGTCCCTTTCCCGGAACCCGGGGGACCAAAAATCACAATGTTTAACATGAAAAAACGATTTACAGTTTTCAGACAGGAAGCAAAGATAGAAAAACTACTGTCATTTTTCTTAATCGTCATTCCGAACTTGTTTCGGAATCCACTGTATCGCAAGGAGATGCTGAAATAAATTCAGCATGACTTATTCATCACTACTTGATAATTTTATAGATTCCCGGAAGGTTTCTGCCAAAGCCATCAAAATCGAGACCATAGCCTATTACAAAATCGTTTGGAATTTCTATCCCGACGTAATCCAGAACAACTACTTTTTTCAATGCTTCCGGCTTGAAAAGAAGGGTAACCACCAATATTTCCTCAGGTTCGAAACCAGTTAATTGTTTCATGATAGCATCAAGAGTAATGCCCGTATCCACAATATCTTCCAGGATCACCACCGTCTTGCCCTTTATCTGCTCTCCCAGTCCAATCAGTTGTTTCACCTTGCCCCTGGTGGTATCACCGGTATAGGAAGCAAGCTTGACAAATGTGATCTCGCAATCCAGATTGACTTTCCGGAGAAGATCGGAGGCGAACATAAATGCTCCGTTAAGAATACCTATAAAAACAACATCTTTATCTTTGAGATCGCGGTTAATTTCATTTGCCAGCCGTGAAACAGCCTTTTTAATCTCAGATTCTGATATGAAAGGCCCGAATTCTTTGTTTCGAATTTTTATGGTATTCACTTTTAATAGGTATAAGTTGCGGGGTACGAGTTACGAGGCCCGAGGGAAACAGTAACAACTGACCAGTATCAACAACTTAAGTTAAATAATCGGATTTTAATAGTTAATTACGAATTTACTAAGTTAATTTTGAAAGAAAATCATTTTTTGTTCGATAAACAATACAAAATATCATTAACAGATATATTATGAATCCAAAAGTAAGCATTATCATGGGCAGCACATCAGATCTGCCTGTAATGGAAGAAGCTGCAAAAATCCTGAATGAGTTTCAAATTCCTTTTGAGGTAAATGCCTTATCGGCTCACCGGACACCTGAACAGGCCGCAGAATTTGCCAAATCTGCACATTCAAGGGGTATCCAGGTTATTATTGCAGGGGCAGGAGGTGCTGCACACCTGCCAGGGGTAATGGCTGCCTTCACTCCGCTTCCGGTCATCGGAGTGCCCATCAAAGCATCTATTTCCATCGACGGATGGGATTCCATATTATCTATTCTTCAGATGCCTCCGGGCATTCCGGTGGCTACAGTTGGACTGGATAGTGCAAGGAACGCAGGCATTCTGGCTGCACAGATAATTGGAGCAGGAGACGAAGAAGTGCTGAATAAAGTGGTTGCATTCAAAGCCGGCCTTGAAAAGAAAATCATCAAGGCCAATGAGGATCTGAAGTCGGTTAAGTATGAATATAAAACCAATTAAACCGTATAACGATTTCGTTTGGATTATCCGGCGATGCATTGCGGTTATTGTGTTTTATATTTTCCTTCCAAATTTATTTTCTACTGCCAGCGATAATTACCCTGTAGGATCCAGGGCAGCAGCCCTGGGTGGTGCCGGGGTGATGTCAACAAGCCTGTGGTCTGCTTCTCATAACCAGGCAGGACTTGGTTTTTATCCTCACCTGGCACTGGGCATCCATCATGAGAATAAATTCTTTGTGCCTGAGTTCAGCCTTCATTCACTGGTTTTTAGTTTACCTACAAGCACGGGGACATTCAGTTTAAATTACAGCTATTTCGGATATCCTGCCTACAATGAAAGTAAGATTGGATTAGGTTTTGGAAAGGCATTGAATGATAAATTTTCTGCCGGTATCCAATTCGATTATTTAAACACTTATATCGACGATGAAACAGGAAATCACGGGGCTTTTGTGATTGAAGCCGGAATCCTCGCCAGGCCGTTAAAGAACCTGCTGATTGGATTTCATATATTTAATCCCACCCATTCTTACTACTCCGAACGGATTAATAATGAGCATATACCTATGATATTCAAATTAGGTATCGGGTATATTTACCAGGATAATTTATTTATCTGCTTCGAAACAGAGAAAACACTTGAATGGGGTCCGGTATTTTACAAGGCAGGTATTGAATACAGGATCCTTCCGATGGTTTCTGCAAGGACAGGTGTGAAGGTGGGAGATTTTGCAGAGCACAGCTTCGGATTGGGATTTATTCTTAAAAAGATCCGTGCAGACATTGCTTTTTCCCGCCAACAGGTCCTGGGATACACACCTCACTTTTCCCTTCAGTATACTATTAAGTAAGGTTAATGTGATATGCAGAAATTTGGTGAAAACATTGTAACTTAACGCCATACCTCATCTTCTCATGATAAAGAAGCTATTGCTGGTTAGCTCAATGATCATAATGATCCTGCCGGTTCATGCGCAGGACGATGAGGCACACATGTATACCCTGGTAGAAGACCTGATCGAAAATATTGCCAGGGAAGCTGAGGGAGAAATTGATTTTACTGCATTTTTCCAGGACCTGATTAACTATTATGAACAACCACTGAACCTGAATACTGCCACGATCGAAGAGCTTGAGCGGCTTCATTTACTGAATGATTTCCAGATACTCAGCCTGCTTGATTATATTGAGAAAAACGGGGAATTGTTAAGCATTAATGAGCTTCCCCTGGTGTATGGTTTCGACACACAATTTGCCATTACCCTCCAACCATTTGTGACAGCTGTTCCTTCCGGTGTGATCAGGGAATATGCTGCCACGAAAAAGCCCCGGCCATCGCATGACCTGTTCCTTCGGTCTGTCCAGACCCTCCAATCCCCTGCCGGGTACAAGGAGGTGCCCGATTCCATTCTGGCAGCCAATCCCAATGCAGCTTATCCGGGATCCAGGATTAAGTTTTACACAAGGTACACTTTAAAATATATGGATAAGGTCAGGATTGGATTCGTTGCAGAAAAAGATGCGGGTGAAGAAATGTTTGGCAGCAATAAATACGGATTTGATTATCACTCGGCATATGTGCACCTGAACAATTTTGGCGCGGTTAAAGATTTGATGATCGGTGATTACCAGGTTAAGATGGGTCAGGGTGCTTTGATGTGGTCAGGCCTCTCCTATGATAAAAATGCTGAGGTTTTAAATATTCAGCGCAGGAACCAGGGGCTTGATCCATATACATCGACAAATGAAAATTCATTTCTCAGGGGGATAGGCACCACCCTGTCGTTCAACCGGGTACAGGCTACTTTGTTTGCCTCGTCGAAAAAGATAGATGCCAACATAACCGATACCCTGGATGATGGCACTTTAACTTTTAGTTCCTTTCAAACATCAGGACTTCATGCATTATCAAGCGAGGTATATGATGAGAATGCCATCAGGGAAAATATTCTTGGTGGTAATCTTTCGTATCATTTTGACAGGCTGAAGATCGGTTTTTCCTCTTTGCATTATTGGTTTGACGGAAAGATGGAGCAAGGGGATGATCCGGATGATCTGTATAATTTTTCGGGAAACAAGAACACTAACCTGGGAATTGATTATGCTGCAATGTTCAGAAAGATCAGTTTGTTTGGCGAAGCAGCGATCAGTAGCAACCGGGCCATGGCCCTGGTCAATGGAGCGATTGCAGACCTGGCGCCTGCCCTTCAGTTATCTGTATTACACAGGTATTATCGAAAAGATTACCATGCTTTGTATGCGAATGGATTTTCAGAAGGATCGAAGACCTCGAATGAAAACGGTCTCTATCTGGGATTATTAAGCAAACCTGTTCCAAACTGGACCTTTTCAGTGTACCTGGATGCCTTTTCATTTCCCTGGCTACGATCCAATGCCGATGCACCATCCGTTGGTCTCGATTATTTTGTGCAGGCTGATTACTATACTGAAGAAGGGCTGCATGCCTATTTCCGGTATACCGAATTGCACAAACCGAAAAACAGCCCGAAAGATGATTTCGGAATAAGTGAAATGGAGTATGAAGTTTTATCACGGCCCCGCTTCCACATCACATATCCCATTTCTGATCAGTTCTCATTTCAAAACCGCCTGGAACTGGTCATGTACAGATTGGGCGATGCCCCTGTACATAAGGGATATGAGATCCTGCACGATGTGCTGTACCGTCCGGTTTCCTCTCCCCTCTCCTTCAGCTTCAGGCTGGCCATATTCGATACTGATTCGTGGCATTCACGGATCTACTCCTATGAGCATGACCTGTTGTATGCTTTCCAGGTACCTTCATTTCACGGACAATGCATGAGAACTTACCTGAATATGCGGTACAGTGTGAACAAACACCTCGACATCTGGGCCAAAATCGCCAATTCATACTATCCCAATCAAAATGTTATTGGTTCCGGATTAAATGAAATTGAAGGAAAAAATAAAACGGATCTGCGAATCCAGGTAAGGTTAAAATTCTGATAAATATCAATTGCCGTTAGTTTCAACCAACGGATAGTTTTGATGCAAAACAAATACAGGGCTTATGTCCGACATATCAAAACCGTCAGCTGAAGCAGATGGCAATTGATCCCCTGCTAATCCAGTTTGATATCCTTAATGTTGAGTTGGAGATTCTTACGTCCCATAAACTCATTCTCCTCGACAGAGTAACAAATATCAAAGGCATTACCGCTGGAGATTCCATCATAACGGGAACCCTGCTGAAAGGCTATAGCTGGATAAACTTTATACGGATCCTTTTCCTGTATAAGGTTCAGTTTAAGATGATCTCCTGTAGCCCCAACTTTTTTACCTGTACCGTTATCGACCACATTCTCTGTAAGAAAAATGGGAGTCATATTTTCAGGACCAAAAGGTTCAAACCGGTTTAACATTTTATAGAATCCGGGAGTGATATCGTACAGGCTGATCTCAGTATCAATTTCAACCACCGGTATAAGCTGTTCAGGGGTAATGGTCTCAGAAACAAATTTTTCAAATTTCTTATGAAACTTTGTAATATTTTCGACCTTCATGGTCAGGCCGGCAGCATATTTATGTCCCCCGAAATTCTCCAGCAGATCACTGCAGGATTCAATTGCCTGGTAAAGGTCATAACCGGCTACTGAACGTGCCGATCCGGTTGCAAATCCGTTTGATTCGGTCAGGATCACCGTAGGCCGGTAAAAAGTATCTATCAACCTGGATGCTACGATCCCGATAACCCCTTTATGCCAGTTTGGATTAAAAAGCACCGTTGTTTTATTATAAATTTGCTTTGCATCCTGCTCAATTAGTGCAAGTGCTTCCTGGGTAATATTGCTGTCGATGCTCCGGCGTTCATCATTATAATTATCCACTCTTTCACCAATGATCCTGGCCTCTCCTTCATCCTCAGAAATCAGCAGGTTCACCGCACTTTTACCTGATTCGATTCTTCCTGCTGCATTGATCCTGGGACCAATTTTAAAAACTACATCTTCAATATTAATTTCTTTTTCTGCAATCCCGGAGAGGTTAATAATGGCCTTGAGGCCCATACTTGGATTATCATTCAATTGTCTCAATCCACAATAAGCCATTATCCTGTTTTCACCCGTTAATGGTACAATATCGGAAGCAATGCTAACGGCAACCAGGTCCAGATACCTATACACCCTATCTGTGCTAATCTTGTTTTTGAGGGAGAAAGCCTGGACCAGTTTAAATCCTACACCACATCCCGATAATTCACTGAAGGGATAAGAGCAATCTACTCTTTTAGGATCAAGTACAGCGACTGCATCTGGAATCTGATCACCCGGATTGTGATGATCGCAGATAATGAAATCAATACCTCTTTCTTTGGCATAAGCGACTTTATCTATGGCCTTAATGCCACAATCCAGTGCAATGACCAATGAAATCCCCTGCTTTTTTGCATAATCGATACCCTTGAA
>JADHVS010000236.1 GCA_016783865.1 Bacteroidales bacterium | reverse complement strand
CCAGAACCCGCCAATATCAGTATTCCACCAGGGTATACCGCACAACCCGATATTTAAACCGGCTTTCACCTGTTTCCTCAGGGTTGGAAAATCACTTGTTATATCGCCCGACCACAAGAGCGTTCCAAACCGCTGGCTGCCTATCCATCCACTGCGGATAAGATTGATTATTTCGGTCTGACCGCTTGCTGTCTGTCCTTCATAAATGGCCTGTGCAAAACAGTAAGGATACAGGCAGGAGACCTCCAGTCCGTTTCCGCGGTAATACCTGATGTTATGATACTCGAGAGGTTCTATTTCCGGCTCTGCCTCATCCATCCAGAACATGCGCACGCCCTTGTCATAATAGTTTTCTTTCAGTATTGACCAGAATGCTTTCCTTGCTTCGGGATGGGTTACGTCCAGATAAGTCAGGTCATCCCCAACCTGCAAAAACAGGTTGTTCCCGAATTCAGGACGAATGGTAAAATTGCTGTTCCTGAATGTGGAATAGTTCTCGCTTTGAGGTGCCAGTGTCGGCCATACGGAAACGAGTAATTTAATACCCATACTATCCAGCTCCCGGATCATTCCTTCCGGATCGGGCCAGAAATCGGGATTGAACTTCCAGTCGCCCGATACAGGCCAGTGGTAGAAATCGGCTACAATTACGGAGATAGGAAGATTTCGTTTTTTATATTCCCGGGCCACCGACAATAAATCTTCCTGAGAATAATAGCGTAGCTTTGATTGCCAGAAACCGGTTGCAAATTCCGGCATCTTTGGAGCTGTTCCTGTGAGAGTTGAATAGTGAGTGACCAGTTTGGCAGGTGTTTCTCCCGGGAATATAACATAGTCGATCTGCTTTGTATATTCAGCATAAAAACTGGTGTGCGTTAAAGACAGTTCTGCACGGCCAATAGCCGGATTATTCCAGATAAATCCATACCCTTTGCTCGAAAGTAAAAAGGGGATAGAGATTTGAGTGTTTTTCTGTGCCAGCTCCAAAACGGTTCCTTTCAGGTCGAGGCAGTCGTTGGGATATTGCCCCATTCCATACAGGTGTTCATCCTTCTCGGCATCGAAGGTCACCTTAACCTCAAAATGATCACTTCCCATGCTTTTGAATTGCCTGGCAAAGTGTGGATGGTGATGATGATAGGCTTCACGAAGCAAAACCTCATCTTTATCGTTCAGATAAGTGATCCGCCCTCTGCGTGATTCTATCTCGGCCCTGATCTTACCGTTTCTGACCACAGCCTTATCCTTAGTAATAGATATGTCAAGCTGAACCTTTGGCTGCGGCAGGAGGTTCCAGTCTTCGTCAGTGATCCGAAGGCTTTTTGAGCCCCTGAATCGAAGCGCATCGGGCCCGAAAGCATCAATCCAGTACAATTCCCCTTCATATTGCCATTGCAGGTGGTTGGCGAACCGGGTAAATGGACCTGCCTTTTCTTCCTGGGCGTACAGATTTCCAGCCGCAACAACAAGAATTAAAAGGAATATGAATCCTGTTTTATTATGTTTCATTCGATTAATAAGTTAGAATATCTTAATTTCCTGTGTCTCTCAAAGATTTTCAGCGCGAATAGCTTCTATCTCATCAATGGTTTTGGGCTTTGGTTTTCCCAATAGCTGAGCCCCGTTTTCGGTCATCACAAAATCCTCTTCATTCCTGATCCCTCCAAAATGGCGATAACTGTCGACTTTGTCCCAGTTGATAAAATCATTGTGCATTTTTTGCGAACGCCACAGATCAATCAATTCAGGAATGAAATATATTCCCGGTTCGATGGTGAAAACATGTCCCGGTTGCAGTGGTTTTGCCAGTCGGAGGGATTTTAATCCGAACTGCGTACTCTTCGGCTGCCCGTCGTATCCAACCCAGACTTCACCCAAGTCCTCCATGTCGTGAACATCAAGACCCATCATGTGCCCTGTGCCACACGGGAAAAACAATGCATGGGCACCGGCTTCAAATGCATCTCTGGCATTTCCCCTGGTAAATCCCATGACTTTTAATCCGTCGAAAATAGTTGTGCAGGCAGCAATGTGCGCCTTTTTAAATGGAATACCCACGCCGAGTGCATCAATGGACGCCTGGTGTGCATCCAATGTTAACTGGTAGATTTCTTTTTGTTCAGGAGTGAAGGTTTTACTTACCGGAAACGTACTTGACAGGTCGCCCGCATATATCATCGGATTTTCAAATCCTGCATCCACCAGGAACAGGTCACCCTCCTTAATGGTATTTCCGTGGTAATGATTATGCAATGTCTGGCCATTTATCGTGGCAATGATCGGGAAGGAGATATTGCCCCCGGCTGCAATGGCAATTTTATGAATCTCGGCAGTAACCTGGGCCTCTGTCATACCCTGTTTTGCAAATTTCATTGCTGCCACATGCATATCAACCGAAATATCTACTGCATTATTCAGTTCTGCTATTTCTTCTTCCGATTTAAATTCACGCTGGCTAACCACTGCTTTAACCAGGTCGAGAGAGAATTTTGTTGCAACCTCCTTCGGAGCAATGCCAACTGATTCAAGTAATTTAATTTTATTTTCAGGACGATACAACGGCAAAAAATGAATAGATTGTCCCATCTTATTTGCCTTGTTAAGCATGACTGAAAGTTTACTGGAGGGCATTACCTCTGCAACTCCGCATCTTTCTGCCTTCTCAGCAATAGTAGGTTGCGGCCCCATCCATACAAAATCCTCCACCGTAAATTCATCTCCGAAAATAATTTCCCGGTCATTGTCCATGTCGATTACAGCAGCCAGTCCGGGACGCTGGATGCCAAAGTAATAGAGGAAAGTACTATCCTGCCTGAAATGATACGTATTGTCAGTATAATTCATTGGGGACTCATCATTGCCAAAAAGCAGGATCAATCCTTTTCCCACCTTCCCCTTTAATGCATTTCTTCTTTCTGTGTACGTTTTTTTCTGGAACATTTAATTTTTTTTTATTGTGTGTTTACCTACTGCAATTTACCTAAAATAATCCGGTCAGGATTTTCAATTCTCGTTGTGTTCATGTGAATCAAATTATTCAAACTCATTTCTCTGCAGCTCTTCGGTTAATTCAATAATTAGCCTGAAAAGGTTTTCATAGGCATACAATGGCAATTTATCATCCGTGTCAAAGATATTATGGCCCCCTCCGGATTGTCCTTTGGTCAGGAAAAAAATAGCCGGCACATCCTTCACATGAAATGGCCAGTGATCACTGTTGGCTGAACCGTCTTTTTCTTCAACATTTTTCATGTATCCCTTCTGTTCGTTGATTTTTTGAACTATGGCTGCTTCCAATGGTCTTTGGGGTCCATTAAATAAAATCACACCATCCTGACCCGTACCCACCATATCAAGATTGATGACCAGCTTAATATCCTCCAATGGAAATAACGGATGGTCTGTATAAAAGTTAGATCCCATCAGGCCGGCTTCTTCACCGCTGAAAAGCATAAAAGCGATCGAATAATATGGTTTTTCAACTGATGAGTAATGTCTGGAAAGATCAAGGACCATGCATGTACCACTTGCATTGTCAGAGGCACCCGGGAAATAATTGCCTTCCCCGAATGAACCCATTGCATCATAATGGGCTGTGAATACAATGAGCTTTTCGGATTGACCCTGTATATATCCGATGACATTTTGCGTTGGATAGCTGTCATAATACTTGTTTTTAATGTCAATCTCCACGCTGTTTATTTCTTCAGGAATAGCTTTCTGGTTGATCTGAATGTAGGGCCACGTAAGTTGTTTTCTGCCCACACGGCATCCTGGGGTTTTTGAGTATGTCTCAATCAATCCTGAGATCTCGTATTGTTCTGATAGAATCATGGTTTTTACAAACCTGAACAGATCCGGATTGTTCAGTCCCAGTGAATCAATCATAATGAGGGGCTTATTTCCTGCTTTTTCCATAACAGTGAACAGTTCTTCCGGTTTCCTCATTGACTCTGCATTGATAACGACCGGTTTAAAACTGCCCATGCCTGAACCACTTGAGGCATTCATCATATAATCATCCCCGAACAGAAGCTTTTTTCCGTTTATTTTAACGGATACTTGCTCCAGGCTGTTTACATTAAATGCATAATCCTGGAAATAGTTTTTACCATAAGTGTTGAGATCGAATTTCTCAAACTCTGCTGCCAGATGCTCTGCAGCTATCCTGTCACCGCTTTTATAATATCCCCTGCCATGGAAATCCGGATTACATAATATATCGAGTTGCTGCCGTACATATCTTATTTCCTGGGCATTACCTGTGCTTATCTGGCTGATTATAAACACCAGGATAAAAAACGTGCGTAAGTTATTCATATCAGTATTGAATTCAGTTTTTGCTAATTTCTTATTTGCCTGCTATCAACCGGATATTATATTGTACCTGTTCATAGGATTCCTGCCTGAGCCAGATAATCATCGTTTCAGTACCGTCAGTATCCATGGTTATTCCCTGCCGGAAATCTGTGTCCGGGATTTTCTTTTCTCCGTCGATTTCCAGTTGTGCCGGATACTGGCTGTCCCATCCCCTGATCACAAAACAAGGATTAAAAATGGGGTTTTCTTCCGATCCATTCAGGTTAAATGAAAACCGGTCTGATTCCTTTTCAATCAGATAGGCCCGTTGTCTTTTGTCATACCCGGTACTTTTGCATCCCTTCAGATCATCCATTGCCGGAGGAGAATTCCATGACCGGTTGAGTACCTTAAGTTCTGATGCTGGAAGGTTGGTTAATCCATAGATATTATATTCCTCCATCCTTCCATCATCAAGAAGGTGATTCAATCCAACATGTGTACCAAGACAGGAAGAGCTTACCCTGTCAATTCCGGTTGCCACATTGCCATCATTTGGTAACAGGCCAAAAGGATAATGGTTCCACGCATTGTACCGTGAAAAACCGGGCGCCAACCGCATAGATTGCCATTGGCTATAGGGAATATACCTTGAACCGGATTCTCCAATATTGAAATGTTTGTATTCTGATCTGAGATTCAAATAGGCAAGGTTTTTACTACCTGTGATTTCTTCTCCTTTCCTGAAGGTGGGTCCAACTGAATAATTCCAGGTTTCAGTTTCTCCATCCAGGTTGGATAGTATGATCGCATCATAATAAACATTATCCTCTGGTCTCGTGCCTGGCTGGTTGAGTAATTCATGCTGATGAGTCTGTGTGTCAGGGAAATCGGCTAATCTTCCACTTACCTGGTAACGAACAGATACAGCATCCGGATAGATATACCAGTATTCATCCGTCCATAAACCCCATCCGTTTTCATCTTTTTGCAGCCAGTCATAACTTACACTTACACTTGCATTACGCCAGTGGACAACTACCCTGGCATTTGTATTTTCAATAAGCCTGACATGTGAATAACGGCATATTTTATCAGACATATGCTCAAAACATTCATCGGTAAAATTCTCCGGTCCCTGATCATTATTCCAGATACCCTCCGGACCTGGTTCTGTTACCAGGCTGGGCAGGTAATTTGTGCCTCTCCAGAAAACAAACCGGTTTGGTTTATCATCAAAAGACACAACGATATCCGCATAGTCCCCCACGCGCCACAGGCCATCCCATTCCGGGCTGCACCTTAGTTTCGTATAGGCTGCACCAAAAGGGTTTGCCTGTTCAGGTCCTGCAGGTAAAACCCAATATTGCAATGGTTCCATATTATCGGGTTCAAAGGCTTCGTAATCCTGAATTACCTCTGAAGTATCCAGGGCCCTGTCAAATATTCGTACCTCATCGATCAGTCCGCTGAAAACCATATTGGAATGAAAGTTCGTTGTGACATATCGCTCAAAAGCCCAGGGATATTGTTTTTCATGTGCCATACCAATATAAAGATCCAGGCCTTCAGCATCCAAAAGTTCACCTGTTACAGGCCTGGTATCGACTAATTCTCCGTTGAAATATATTGAAAATCCCTTTGATTCTTCATAAATACCGGTAACCTGGGTCCATCCCAGCAACTTAACTTTCTCACCCGTAACTAATCCCTGCCATTCACCCTTGATGTAGGCATGCAATCCAATTTGACCTAAATGATTTATTCTCAGCGAATATCCGGCCTTTTTATCCTGGTCATGATCGACAATGCCTGACCAGTTCCAGGAATATTCCTGGGGGGCGATCCATGCCTGGATCGTAAAATCGCCATTCAGTTGAGGCAAATCAGTTGAAGGTACTGTTACTCTGTTTGTATAGCCGTCAAATGAAAGGCATGTGCCGGAAACTCCTTCCCTCCAATAACTATCAACACCTCCGATTTTGCAACTATACCCTCCAATACTTTCCGCAGTAAGATTGGTATTTGCATCTAAGCCTTCGTCAAACTTCCACCAGGCAACGGGTGATTTTATTTTCCCGGTCTTTAAGGCAGCTCCCTGTATTGCCTCTCCCTGAAGATGTTGCAATTCTGCTTTTGTGGTACTTATGGTTTTAATCCCCCTGGATGTAAGTTGCAATTCCTGGGTAGTTACATTATGAGGATCATTCCAGTCGTCAAGGCTGTAACAACCTTTCTTCACCTTTCTGGTTACCGTTCCGTCA
>JADHVS010000235.1 GCA_016783865.1 Bacteroidales bacterium | reverse complement strand
CGGTTGATACTGAAGATAATATGTTTGTGGCTGCCAGGTTATCGAACGATAATAAACTGGTGGTTCAGCATATCAGGTTCCTGAGTGATGAGGAATTGCAGCTTATGGCAGACCAGGAAACGAAAGAAAAGCCAAATGCAAAACCAAAAGAAAAGGTGCCTCCGGCACAAATGCCGGCAAGGGGTGAGGAGAGGGCTTCTCAGGGTGGTCCCGCGAATAAGGACATGGTGATAAATTACATTATGTTTGATTACAATAGTGTTGAACTGTCGGCCAGGGCAAAGGAAGAAGCAGACAGGTTATACCTGATCATGGATCAGTATCAGGACCTTACCGTTGAGCTGATCGGACATTCTGATGCAAAAGGATCAGATTCCTATAATCTGGCGCTGACTGAGAAAAGATCCGGGTCGGTGGGCCGGTACCTGATCGAAAAAGGCATTGATGAAGGACGGTTAGTATTGACCGGGGTGGGAGAATCGGATTTTATTGCTATCAATGAAAACGAGGATGGATCCGATAATCCGGAGGGGAGGAAGCTGAACAGGTATGTTGAAATTAAGCTTTCCAATTATGAAGAGGTGAATATCACTATTGAAGATATATTTGTTCCTACGGAACTCAGGGCCAGGAGGGATTTGGAATTTTCTGTGCTGCTCAATGAGGGGGATGATCAAAGATCAGATCTTCCTGCTGGTGTTGGTGGCAGTAAAATTGAAGAGATACAGTCGGGAAACAGGTTTGTATATCTGGCAGGCCGGTTCAATCAAAGACCGGATGCCGTTCAGTTGCTGAATCGGGCCATCGATGAGGGATTTGATGGAGCACGGATCATTGAGAAAAAGGAACTGGACCGTTTATTGTCCAGTTACAAACCCACCCGGCCAGCATCTCAGAGAGTTTACACCATCCAGGTCATGGCGCTAAAGAATCCGAAGGATACTGGTTTTTTTAATAACATCGGGCAGGTGACGCAGCACGCGTGCCAGGACGGTTTATACCGGTACGTTGTGGGCGAATACCAGGGCATTCAGGCTGCCATGGAAGCCTTACCGAAGATAAAGCAGCTGGGTTATAAAGATGCGTTTATTATGAACGTGAATCATTATAAGAAGGTGACGAGTGATGAGTGAGTCGTGAGTCGTGAATCGTGAATCGTGAATCGTGAATCGTGAATCGTGAATCGGAAAACGAAGACTTGTGGACTTGTGGACTGGGGACTCGTAGACTGTGGACTGAGGACTCGTAGACTCTTCATCAACCCTTATCCAGCATACTGAGTGCGTAAGCGTAAGCACCGATACCTACAGCTTTACTCGTCCCGAGTTTACTTATTCCAATCCCGGTTCTTTTCAACGGATCATAGGTGATTTTTTTACTAGTCCCGGGAACCGTTACTTCCTTTTTTTCACCCTTAAGGAATTGTTCCAGTTCGGCATCATTTTCAAGGTTGAAAGTTTTCATGTCGATCCGGGGTATTTTTTTCCCGCTCATGTTTTGTAGCTGGCTGTTCATCTCGGCTACCAGCGCAGGCAGGAAAAGAGATGAAGCTCCTGTCAGACCACCACCTATTACGATCGGAGCATCCAGGAGAGTGATGGAATTGGCCAGTGCATCACCGACAACCACACCCAGTTCGTTGAATGCTTCGAGGGCGGCTTCCTGGTTTCCTTCGCGGTTTCCTGTGCCGATCTCAAATATATCCCTGGGACTGGGTGGTTCCGGGCCTGCCTGTCCCGATTTATTCATATATACACGTTGTACTGCACGGATACTGGCTCCTTCTTCTGCAAATGACCCGGGATGAATTTTGTTTCTGAGGCACCAGATCTCTGCAGCCGCAGAGTTGTCTCCCAGATATAGTTGTCCATCATATACTATCCCGCCACCAAATCCAGTCCCCAGGGTGATCCCGAACAGGTTCCTGTATCTTTTGGGGCTGTCGTTTTCCTCCAGCAGGTTATTGAGGTAGGGAAGAAATCCTGCAATGGCTTCACCATATACAAAAAGATCTCCATCGTTATTCAGGTAGACGGGTATTTTGAATTGCTCTTCCAGCATAGGACCCAAAGCCACACCTCCCCTGAATGCAGGCAGGTTGGTAAGGTCGCCAATAATGCCGGCCGGGTAATCAGTGGGTCCCGGGAAGGCAAAACTGATGGCCGCCGGATATGACGGGATCAGTTCTTTTACCCGGGTAAAACCACGGGTAATGGTCGCCAGACACTTTTCCAGGTCGGTTGCATTGGATGGTAAACATACGGGCTCAATTATTTCCTCATTGGCCTGTACTGCAGAGAAAACAAAATTTGTACCCCCTGCATCCAGGGTCATCACGATCCGCTTGTCGGCTTTATATTTAACTGTAGCCATTTTTATTGGTTTTTCGATTCACGATTCACGATTCACGATCTCTGAACCTTAAGGGATACCCACCCAATGTAGAACAGTGCGATTAAGGGTACAAACATTCCCATCAGGACAGAACTTTTATCACTAATCAATCCCATGACAGGAGGCAGAATGGCTCCTCCGAGGATAGCAGTAACCATGAGTCCTGATAATTCATTGGCACGGTCCGGCATTTTATCCACAGTAATTGAAAAAATGAGCGGGAAGATATTGGCAAAGCCCAGACCGATGATGAATGAACTGATAAACCCAACGCTTTTTATTCCCAGGAACAAACCGGCAATCCCGACAAGGGAAATGAGCCCACTGATTAGCAGGAAATGCTTGGCTTTCAGCCAGTTCAGGATGATCCCGCCGATAAATCTACCTGTCATGATAGCCAGGAAAAACAAGCCGGTTCCGGCGAGTCCGATCTCCTGTATGTTCAATCCGAATTGCTCTTCCAGATACAAAGCCATCCCTGAACTCATACATATTTCGGCCCCCACATACATGAATATCCCGAATACCATCATTACAACATATCTGTTTTTTAATAGTGAAAAACAGGACTTAAATGTGGCAGGATTTGTGACTTTTGTCTTGTCCTCTTTAATCCCGGATGTGGAGACGATAATGATGGTCACCAGAATGGCGATACAGTAAATCGGAAAGATGATTGTCCAGTCGACATCAAAATAGTTTTTTGCTATTAATGGGATCCCGGCGGTAGATAATGTTCCGATTGCCTTGATAAATTGACCAAGTGAGAGGTTTCTTGAGTATTTGCCTTCAGGAGAAACATCACGCATGATTGGATTTCCGGAAACCTGCAGAAACGTTGCCCCGGCTCCCAGCAAGGCCACCGCAATGATAAGGACTACATATTGATTCATTCCTCCTATCCATGGAAGGCCAACCCCCAGAACAGCCAGGATGAGACCCGCGATAAGGACCAATAATTTACCTCGCTTATCCTGGACGATCCCCATGGGTATCGATAACAATCCAAACATAAGAAAACCAGTCATCGGGAGTAGCTGGGCTACCGCATTTGACAGATCAAAGGTGTCTTTTGCGAGTCCGACCAGGGGACCAACGGCGTCGCCAAATCCCATGGCAAGGAATACCAGGAATA
This sequence comes from Bacteroidales bacterium, assembly GCA_016783865.1. The sequence goes on along the minus strand of JADHVS010000235.1, from coordinate 3,050 downwards.
TGGGGAATGATTTGTATTTCATGGATGTAAATTAGGGTTGAAATAGTCCGTCTTAAAGTTAAAATTAATTCCGTGACTCACGATTCACGATTCACGATTTCCCGATCACCGATCACTGATCACCGAAAATCTGGTAATTCATGTAGAAATACCTGAAATTCAATCCTCCTGCCTTCGGGATCGTGTGCGAAGAAGTGATAGATGCGGTATTTTGGATTTTTCATCGGTGGTGTATCGGCCAGGTGGTTAAGTTTTCCATACATGTAGTCCACCATTTTGGTATTGGTGTAGAAGAAAGTCAGGAGGCCTTCCAGTTCGGCCTCGCCCGCCTCACAGAAACCAAACAGCTGGTTACCATGCCGGAGAATGGCGCACCCTCCCTGGTCGAGCCACAGTTCACATCCCACCTCATTCAGGTAAAAATCTTTCAGGGTATCGATCATGGTGGTGCGGATAAAGGTTATCCCGCCTTTTGTACCGGGATCGGGTGGTTCGAGGGGAATGATTAATGAGTCCATCTGTGCGAAGGTTGTTAGGGTGAAAATGGATAAAATCAGGGATATGTTAAGTCTTTGGAACATAAGATAAATATAGTAATAAATAGCATATCGGGTAATACATCTTCTGGCAACCCGCATCCTGTTTATACTATCAAATTTGCATCCGGTAAAATATTATACCCTGGAAATCGTCTGGCAATATATATAAGTATATTTGGATATTTTTATCTAATATTGCAGTTTGAAATAAGTAATAAATCGATTGTGTCAGTTAAAGCGGAAGTACCAAAGAAAAAGATCACCATAACCGGGCTTAAAAATGCTTTTAAGCTTTACCGGTACATAAGGCCCTATGCATTTACCTTTATCCTGGGAATGTTTTTCCTGTTTGGAGGGTCGCTGGCAAGCCTGGCTTTCCCGAAACTACTGGGCGACCTGGTCAGTGCCGGTAATGCTGGTACACTGGCCGGATCGTTAAACAGGATAGGGTTATTTTTAGTTATCATACTTGTTGTACAAGCCGTTTTCTCCTATTTCAGGACGGTTCTTTTTGTTAATGTTTCAGAAAGATCTCTTGCTAACCTGCGGCAGGACACATACAATCACCTGATTCGTTTGCCATTGAAATTTTTTGAGCAGAAAAGGGTAGGGGAGCTGAACAGCAGGATCTCGGCTGATATTTCCCTGCTCCAGGATACCCTCACTTCAACGCTGGCGGACTTCCTGAGTCAGATCATCATCATCATTGGAGGTGTCGGATACCTTCTTTTTATGTCAACCAGTCTTACACTCTTTATGCTGGCTATTTTGCCTGCCGTAGTGTTGATGGTGTTTTTCTTCGGACGATTTATCCGGAAGTACTCCAGGGACATGCAGAAGGAAGTGGCTGTGTCAAATACAGTTGTTGAGGAGACCCTGCAGGGGATACGCAGTGTCAAGGCCTTTACCAATGAGTTCCTTGAAATGGGAAGGTATAAAGATAAAACACTTGAGATTGCCAAACTGGGGATCAAAGGTGGACTATACAGGGGTGCTTTCTTTTCATTTATGATTCTGGGCCTTTTCGGCTCCCTGGTGGCTGTGATCTGGCGCGGATCTTCTCTTCTTGCTGCCGGTGAGATGGACGCAGGTGAACTTTTCTCCTTTGTGCTGTATTCGGGATTTATTGGCGGTAATATTGGGGGAATGGCCAGTGTGATTACAAGGATGCAGCGTTTTATAGGTGCAACGGAGGACCTCTTCGAAATATTTAATGTTAGTGAGGAACCTGTTCAGGAGATCCGGACCCTGGAGCCGGAAGATTTGCTGAACGGACAGATCAGTTTTAAAAATGTGAGTTTTGCTTATCCTTCGAGGCCTGAAATGGAGGTAATTAAAGACCTGAGTTTTACTATTGAGGAAAACCAGCTGGTTGCCCTGGTTGGACCCAGCGGGGCGGGTAAAACCACTATAACATCGCTGCTGTTGCGCCTGCATGATCCAGTGAAAGGGGAGATATGGATGAACGGAAAGAAAGCGCTGGACATTCCGCTTTCTGTCCTTCGCCGGCAGATTGCACTTGTGCCCCAGGATATCTTTTTATTTGGCGGAAGCATACGGGAGAATATATCCTATGGGAGGCCTGGCGCAACTGATACAGAAATAAGGGAAGCTGCCAGAAAAGCCAACGCCCTGGAATTTATTGATCGTTTCCCGGAAAAGATGGAAACTATTGTGGGTGAAAGGGGAACCCAGCTCAGCGGGGGACAACGGCAACGGGTGGCCATTGCCAGGGCCGTGCTTAAGGACCCGAAGATACTCATCCTTGACGAGGCTACTTCCTCACTTGATTCCGAGTCTGAAATACTGGTCCAGGATGCCCTTGAAAAATTGATGAAGGGCCGGACCTCTATTGTTATAGCTCATCGCCTTGCTACGGTAAGAAAGGCTGACACTATTTTGGTAATCGACCAGGGCCGGTTGGTAGAAAATGGGACCCATGATGAGCTCATGAAGCTTCAATCCGGTATTTACCGCAATCTCAGCGAACTGCAGTTCGCAGTATAAATGACTAAATATTGAATTTGGAATCAACTTAAAAAAGTTTTCAAAAAACATTATATTTGCAACCGCCTACAAGTAACCACATCCAATTCCCACACCCACACCACCTCTTCACTCTTCACCCGTCACTTATTAAGGCGAGATAGCTCAGTTGGTTAGAGCGCATGATTCATAATCATGAGGTCCCGGGTTCAACTCCCGGTCTCGCTACTGAAAATCAGATAGTTAGATATCATCAAGCCAGTTTAAAATCCTTCTCCATCGAAAATGGGAGAAGTATTTTCACTTACTAATAATCTGGTATTCAAAAAAGTAATAATTCTGATCGCATGATTCTTCATCATGGGATCGGAAAATCACTGAATTAATTGTATTAACCCACATTGCAGCTTATGGTTTATAAGAGCCTGATATCAAGAGCTATCATTTTTTAATATTTCGGCAGGGGGGACTACGGATTTTCTTCTAACGAACGGAGCATGCTTATACTCTAAAAGATCGTATATC
>JADHVS010000002.1 GCA_016783865.1 Bacteroidales bacterium | reverse complement strand
GGTATTACTAGCTCATTGTTAATTAATGCAAAAAGTTTAAGACTTCTTTCAATTGCTTTTTGGTCGATATTATCCCAACCAAATTTTGTGTAGAATAATCTTTTTGACATTTTGCTTCATTTTTAAATGGCACACAACGTTTGGGTATCTTCATAATTGATGATATTTTTGCCTTAGTTTTATGTTGAAATACTCCGTTTATTGAATTTATCTCGTAAAATCCGGAGATAAAACTAGGAAAGGACCATCTCTTTTCGCCTGTAGCATTATTGAATTTATCCCTGAAATTTGCGGGATAAATGCAGTCTGGTCGTTTCGTGGCCATGCAGTAATCTCTTGCAGCTTCGCCAATCATATCAAATAAAACCATAACTGCTTTTTTCCCAATCAAATATATATGTTTTTTTAATCATATCAAAATCGTCTGAATCTTTTTATGTGAATATATTCTACAAGAGGCTCTAACTTCGAAAGATCAAGTTTCCGGTGTTTTTCCTTTGTCCTTTCCTTCATGCAATTGCAGTTTTACTTTCGTTGCATGATCGATATTTATTATCCCTTCTTTCAACGCTCCTCTGTCTGGAACGAGCTTCGCTACTCATTGAGAAGCCTTGAGTCTTACCTTCAGGAAGATTTCAGGGTTTGGATTGTAGGGGATCGACCGGACTGGATCAGCAACATTCATTATATCCCTCAAACGCGATGTGTAGGGATGAAAGAAAACCAGACCTTCGATGCTATCACAAAACTGATGCTGTTTTGTGAGCATTCTGGTACCAACCCGTTCTTTATCAGGATGTACGATGATATCTACCTCATGGAGCCGGTTACCGTACAGGAGATAGGGAAATTCAAAGCCATGTATGACTGGCAGGGGGTGAATCATCACAACTATGATACCTGGTACCAGCAATTGATCAGGACCATGACCGCAGTGATTCAGAAAGGCTATCACGGCTGGAATACGGAAACTCATTTCCCGGAACTCTTCAACAAAGAACTGATGCTGGCCATTATCGGAGAGTATAATGCCCTTGAGAATCGATACCTGACTTCCACCCTTTACCACAACACTTTATTCCCTGATCTCACGCCCGAAATCTTTAAGAAAGATTACGGGATACAGTTCTTCAACAACCAGGACTCTCAGTTCTATACCTCAAGCGAAGGGGATCTCCATGCAAAATGTGCCGGCAAAAAGTACCTGGTTCACAATGACGGAGGATTGAATGACAACCTGAAAAGATTCCTGGAACAGAAATTCCCGACTAAATCCCGCTTTGAAATATGATCACAAAGTTGACACATAATGATTGAAGATATCAGAAACTACCTTGATAGTCCTACTGACTATTTTACCGGTGTTTCCCTCTATGAACGGTACGGACACAGCCAAAGTCTCAAGAGATTGCTCCGTGTCGGTGGCGATACCCCGTCCAATTCTGAAACTTTAGCTTATGAGTTAAGCAAACTTGCGGCTTTGCCTCCGGTAAAATCAATTCCTGCCAGCAAGAAACCTTCACCGCCTCCGTTGGTACAGAAAGTCGATGTTCAGATCCGACTGGAGAACTCTCCGGAAGCTGATCAATGCAGACACGATGTTGTCTCAAAGCTGAAGATCCGGGATCATTTACACGCTTCTCTTTCACTTGTCAGATCAGAACAGGAGCGTTGCCAGGCTGCCCTGCAGATCCTTGTCCTGTCAGATCAGATCGATGAAGGATACACTCGGCTGGATCATTTCAATACGCATGGCATCCTTCCTGCAGAAAAGGATAATATTGTTCCGGGCAGTACCGGTGAACTAACTCCATTTCAGTTGTTTCAAAGGCAAAAGACGCTTCGAACCTACGTTTCCAGGTATGAACGTCTTATCAAGACTTCTAAATCCCTGAAAACAATTGCCAAGAACAGGGAGAACCTGGTAAAATACCAAATTGAACTCGATGAGATAAACCGCCTGATCAATGAGTCTGTTCAAACTTGACAAGGCCGAAGATAAGGTCATTCTAAAACCTCAAAGTGTCGCTATTGTTAACATGGGGATCAATCGTTCTTTTATTGGCAAGTCCAATCAGAAGATCTCCGACATCATTGGGGATATTGAACAGGGTCAGACCACTCACTACGCATCGCTTGGCGATTGGTCTACCCATGACCTTTTATTCTATCTCCTGCGGATAACCGGAGCGGCCAGGGTCTATTTCACCACCTGGGCGATCTCGGAATTTGCGATCCGTCAGCTCTACCTGTTAATCGAATCAGGACTTATCCTGGAACTCCGCGGGATTTTTGACTACCGCAACGGAATCCATAAGACCGCCGAGCTGGAATTCCTTCGCAATATCACAACAGAGATCAAAGCGGCCAAATGCCACGCCAAGGTGACCGTGATCGAAAACGATACCTGGGGGATCGCTATCGTTGAAAGCGCTAACTATACCAGGAACCCACGGATCGAAGCCGGTGTCATTTGTGCTGACAGAGAAATTGCTGCCTTTCATCGCACCTGGATCCTCAATGAACTAAATAACATCTCCGATTTTGAGAAGACTATCGCCTGACCTGTTGAAAGACCTGGAAGAGTTCGCTTCCCTGATGTTCTCTTTGGAAGAGATCTCGTTGATCATTGAAACGGATATCAATGAACTCCGGCAGGCGGTTCATGATCCTGGTTCTGATGCTTATAAAGCGTTTCGCAAGGGAAGGCTTCAACGGGAAGCAGAGGTTCGGAACTCCATTTTCACCCTGGCTAAAAATGGATCCTCGCCGGCACAGTTGTCGGCGCTCAAATTGATTGAAAACGCTAAAATGGATGATGTATGAAACTTACCCCTAAATATTCGCTTCCGGATGATACACTTTTTCAACGTATCAGAAGGTTCTACATTTCCGATGCTGCTCTCAACCCCGCGGATGATAAAGTACGCATCCGCTGGTCTGCAGCCTTTTCAATCCTTCTTGACCTTAAGGGGAGCGACCGGGATTGTGCCAACGCGATGATAAAACAATTCAGGATCTCCGAGTCCCAGGCCTATGTGGATATCTCCAATGCCAAACGACTGTTCGGTGATGTCCGCAGAGCGGAGAAAGAGGCCCTTCGTTATATGGTTACGCAATGGGCCATTGAATTGTATCGAATGGCACAATCCAAGAAGGATTTCAGAGGCATGGAGAAAGCTCTGGAACGAATCACCAAAGCCAACAACCTGGATAAAGAAGATCAGGACATTCCGGATCCCAGCAAAGTTCAACCGCCTATCCAGCTTCTCCAACTGTCGTTCAACTTCGTCAAAAGCCAGTATTTCCACCTGATCGATCAAAAAGCCCAGGATGAGATTCTTCGTGTTGTGGATAAGGTTCAACAGATCATTGACAAGTCCACCGTGAAAGATTACCTGGACCTGTATCAATTGTCAGAGATCCCTCCTTCATTACCTGCAGATGGAAATAACTAAGGCACCCTACTACAACCATCCCCAGATGGTCATCAAACTTTCCTCCAAACCGCATAAAATGTTTATCGGAGGCAGGGGAGTAGGCAAGACCACGATCATCTCCGACGAAATGATCCGGTACATGGCACACATGAACCGGGGAAAGATCTCCCTGAACGGCCTTACCTATTTCCATATCAGGACAAAATCCCTGCCGCCGATCATTGACCACCTGGAACGCCGGGGATTGTACCGGGGGATCCATTATTTCATCGGTCATAAGGCCCCGAAGAAGTTTCGGTGGGATGAACCCTATCAGCCCCCTTTGGATTACACGAACTGCATCCATTTCATGAATGGATTCGTGGTTGAGTTCAACTCCTTTGACCGGCCGGAGATGGCCCGTTCCGGTTCGTATGACGGGATGATCTTCGATGAAACCACCAAGCTTAAGAAGGCCGCCATCGACAGCGATGTGCTTCCGGCCAACCGGGGAAACAAGGACCGGTTCGGCCACTTGCGTTTTCATCATGGAACGTTGTTCCTTGGATCTCAACCTTTGACTCCGGACGGCGATTGGGTATTCGACTATGAAAAGCTGATGGAAGAGTATCCGGATGAATACCTGTTCATGGAAGCATCGGCCAGGGAGAATATCGCCATCCTGGGAGAGAAGTATTTCCGGGATCTCAAACGGGTTCTCCCTGCAATTGTATATGACCTGGAGGTGGAGAATAAACGGCGCCGTCGGAATGTGGATGGATTCTATCCACTATTATGTTCCGAGCGCCATACCTATTCCAATTCCTACGATTACTCCTATGGGGATCAGATCGACACCCCGGATTCCGATCTCTCCATCGATTGCCGTTTCGAGAAGGACTGCATCAAGACCGACCATCTGTACATCTCCTTTGACTTTGGCTCCACCCAGAACTGCCTGGTGGTTTCACAATGGAATAAAGCTATTAATGAGTTTCCCATCATTAAGAATTTCTATGTTGAGAATGAAACCCTTAAAGTTCTGATCAATAAGTTCATTGACTACTACGAGCCGCATCCTCACAAGAGTGTGTTCGTCTATGGGGGATCGGACGGCAACCGAAAGAACGATGCGGCCAGCCGTAACACATACTTTGATGATGTGAGAAACCAACTCTCCCAGGCTGGATGGGATGTTCACCTGAGAGCAGAGCTGTATGAGATCCCTCATTCGGATAAATTCATCTTCTGGAATAAGATCCTCTCAGGTGACTTTCCCAATGTTCCTGCCTTTAAGATCAATATGAACAATGCCATGGAAACCTTTGTGAGCATGAACAATGCTCCCGTTTCCCCTCAGGAGTTCAGGAAGGATAAGTCATCAGAGAAGAAGAAAGACCAGCCAAGGTGGAAGGCCACGGACCTGTCTGATGCCGTGGATAACCTCTACTATTGGATCCTCTCTCCCATGGTCGGAGAGATGGCCCCTTCCAATGATATGATCATCCTGCGCTAGAGCAGGGTGGGGGAGCAGCCTCCCTTATATGGTATCATCTGCAATGATGTGATAGGGGAGCAATCCAACCCCTGAGATCCCGGCGTAAAATTCCCAAAATGTATTTATATATGTTCGTTTCATATATCCATAGGAAAAGGAAAAGGTGCAATTGTATTTCTCGACAGGGCGTGGCGGGGACTTCGTCTTGTCTGCTGGAATATTTGCAGGTTTAAAGAGCCTTAAAATATTCACGCAGACCGGGATACCCTCTTTTTCGCTGGAAATGGCGAAAAGATCGGTTCTTTTTTTGGAGCGCCAAAAAAAGAATCAAAAAAAGCGCCAGGGTTCTAAGCAAGCCGAACTTCTGTTTCTTTCCTGCAAAGAAAAAGAAGCAAAAAGAAAGCTATTCGGCTGACCAGGTTGAGATTGTGACAACTCCATGTTCCCTGGCCAGTCACCTCAAGAGCCGGTGACTTCTTTTTCTCCTGATGGCTAGCTGAGAAAAAGAAGCAAAAAGAAGCAGCCTTCTCGGTGGATCGAAGGTATTGGCAACTTTTTAAAGGAAAAAGGTGCAAAAAGCCAACGCACTATCTACTCGAATCGCTGAAAAGTTACCTACATGGAATTGCTTGCAGGAAAGCCGGTAAACGGCTGCCGGATCCTGCCAGTTTGGAACGGTAAAGGGTTTCATTCACCTGCCTGGCTCATTTCACATGGATATTCATTTTGAAGTCAAAATGACCTATCCCCTTGACCTTATCCAATCCATCCGGTCGGTCGGGAGATCCATGGCTGATCTCCCTCCCGGTTCCGATTCTCAAAATTCGAGATAGAAACGCTATCTTATTCATCCGGGCGAGCCTGATGCCCTTTATAAGTCCGCAAGGCAGCGGCAATACACTATGAATCAAGTTATTTTGATTGGTTTCATCGGAAAAGATCCTGTTTCAACCACCTTTGACTCAGGCAAAAACAAAACAACTTTTTCCCTGGCTACCTCAGAACGCCGTGGTGAGAGTTCTGTCACCTCCTGGCACAATGTCGTTTGCTGGAATGGACTTGCCAGGGTTGCAACTGATTTCCTAAAGAAAGGATCCCATGTTGCAATCACCGGTCGGATCTCCTATCGTAATTACGATAAAGACGGAGTGAAACACTACGCCACGGAGATCCTGGCGGATCGGATGCAGATGCTGGATCGGACTTCCAAAGATGAAGGATCCCCGGAAGCAACGGTTGAAGAAACCGCCGCACCAACAGATGACATTCCCTTCTAAACTCCGTTTATCGGTTCAGAAAATCGGGCAGCCTACCGGCTGCCTTTTTTTTGCTCGTTGCACTCACCAGGAAAGAAGGTCGGTATTTTATTGTAAGAAACCCTCTGGATATACCTCCCAGTTATGGGCAAGGCTAAAAAACAGAAACCCGACAGAGAAACCGTTAATAACTTCGGGACAGTTTAAACCTTTTTTTTAAACACATTGACTAAATTTGCTAAATAACTTAGGACAGAAAAAATGAAGGTAAAAGAGCCATTATTCGACTACATAAGCCCAGACATCGACTTTCAAATAAAAAACGGGGACTGCTTAACCATTCTCAAAAGAATTGAAGACGATAAATTTGACCTCATATTGACTTCCCCACCTTACAACATTGGAAAATCTTATGAAACAAAGACGAGCATTGAAAAATATCTTGAAACTCAAGAAGAAATCATAAACGAACTTGTAAGAACACTTTCTGACAAAGGAAACCTTTGCTGGCAAGTTGGTAACTACGTTGATAAAGGCGAAGTTTTCCCTCTTGACATTTTTTACTATCAAATTTTCAAAAAACACGGACTTAAACTTCGTAACAGAATTGTTTGGCATTTCGGACACGGACTGCACGCAAGCAACCGTTTTAGCGGAAGATACGAAACCATCTTATGGTTTAGTAAGACTGATGACTACATTTTTAAACTTGACAATGTTCGTGTTCCTTCAAAATATCCTGGTAAATTACATTTCAAAGGACCAAAGAAAGGACAACCTTCAGGAAATCCTTTAGGCAAAAACCCAAGCGACATATGGGAAATTATTAAGCAAGACTGGGATACAGCAATATGGAACATTCCAAATGTAAAATCTAATCACCCAGAAAAAACAGAACACCCTTGCCAATTCCCAATCGAATTAGTTGAGCGTTGCGTTCTTGCTTTGACAGAAGAAAATAGTTGGGTTCTTGACCCATTTTCAGGTGTTGGTTCCACTGTTATCGGAGCAATAAAGAACCATCGAAATGCGATGGGAATTGAAAAGGAAGCGGAGTATTGCAAAATTGCAAAACAGAGAATCGAAGATTTTAAAGAAGGTAAATTAAGAGTTAGACCAATTAACAAACCAATCCATAGGCCGTCAGGTAACGACAAAGTATCACAAGTTCCAAAAGAGTGGTTACAACTTGAAATCGTGAACGGTAACAGAGAAAACGGACATTTATGAGAATAGCACAAAAATATTCACATTTGAACGGAGAAGAATATCTTATCGTTCACCACAACAAACTTTATAAAGAAATAAAGGAAGTCATTGAAAGTATTGATGCAGATACTTTTAGAACAAAGATTAGTAAAGAGAAACGGAAAATTGGTATTTCTTTGTTATCTCCTATTGACCTAAATAAAGCCTTTAATGAAGCTTTTTATAAACGAAAATGGGAAGAAAGCAGATATAATTATTATATCACTCTTAACCGTGAGTTAATGGATAAAAGCGTATTAATGTCAGCGAAAGAACAAAAAAATTTCCTAATTGAAAAAGGTGAAAAAGAACCAATTTATAGTTACAACCAAACAGATTTTGTAAAAGATAAAATTGCAGTAGAAGTTCAATTCGGTAAATATGCTTTTGTTGCTTTTGACTTATTCGTAAAACATATGCTTTTTTATTCCGGTGGTAAAATCAATCTTGGTATTGAAATTCTTCCGATTAAGAAGATGCAAGCCCAAATGAGTAGTGGCGTTGCATATTACGAAGGAGAAGTTTATAATGTAATGCGACAAGGACGAAATAGTCCACCTGTTCCTTTACTTATTTTAGGCATTGAACCTTAGCAGACGAAGAAGCCCAGCCCATAACAAAGTGTAGCCCTAATAATGATTTAGGAGGTAATTCGAGTATTCTACCCCCTACGACTTTTATGCAGGTGGATAAAGACGAAGCCCGCAATCCCTTATTAATGCTATACTCGACCGGTTGCCGTTATCTTCTTTTTCTCCAAAACGCCGGCTGAGAAAAAGAAGCAAAAAGAAGCTTCCTTCGACCAGGTTTCTCAGGTTTGGCAACTTTTTGATAAAAAGTAGCAAAAAGCCCTCGCACTTTTCTCTCTCGAATTTCCTTCAAGTTACCTACATGGAATTGTTGGCAGGAAAGCCGAAAAACGGCTGCCAGATCCTGCCAACTTGGAACTGTAAAGGGTTCCATTCGCTTCCCTGGCTCATTTCACATGGATATTCATTTTGAAGTCAAAATGACCTATCCCCTTGACCTTATCCAATCCATCCGGTCGGGAAGGAGATCCCAGCGTATCCCCTTCCCGGTTCCATCCTCGAATCGAGAGGAAAGTCCTCCCGGACACTAACTGAAGCTTTTTCAGCTTCGCAATACCCTACGCTTATGAAAAATCTATTGAATTCCGCAGTTGCCGAAGTACAACTCCGGTACGTTAATCCAGTTCCGGATTCGCAGCGCCAGTTGATCAACAAATCACAGACTGCGTTTGATCTTCTCAAATTGATTTGGGAAGATGATGTTGATCATTGCGAAAGTTTCTATCTCCTGCTTTTGAACCGAGCCAATAAAGTTCTTGGCTCCAAGTTGATTTCAAAAGGTGGTTGTTCCGGTACGGTAGTAGATCCCAAGATCATTTTCCAAACCGCTTTGCTGGCAAATGCCACCGGCTTGATCCTGGCTCATAACCATCCCTCCGGGAACACAAAGCCCTCTGAAAGTGATATCCGCATCACCGGGAAGATCGTTGAGGGCGGCAAGATCCTGGAAATCTCAGTCCTTGATCACTTGATCATAACCTCTGAATCTTTCTTTTCCTTCTCTGATGAAGGGATGATTTAGTCATAATTATTTTCCTGGGCGTGCTAGATGCCTTTAACAAGTCCGCAAGGCAGAGGCACTTAATCATGAATCAAGTTATTTTGATTGGCTTTGGGGGTCACGACCCGAAATCTTTCTCTTTCGAAGGCGGAAAGAACAAAACAACCTTCTCCATGGCCACTCCCGAACACCGGAGGGAAAACTCTCTGACCACATGGCATAACGTGGTCACCTGGAACGGCCTGGCCAAAATTGCTACAGAGTACCTCAAGAAAAGCTCTCATGTGGCCGTCACGGGCAAGATCTCGTACCGATCCTTTGAGAAAGACGGGCAGAAACAATCCGTAACGAAAATCGTTGCCGAGAAGTTCAGCATGCTAGACAGGGCTCCTGCAGCCGAGAACAGCCGGTAAAGAACAGACTCCGCGAAAGGAGGTGGGTGCCTCAGAAGAGGAAGGGCCATTCTAAGGGATTGTTAATCATGAGAGGAGGCTGTCTCAAAAGTATGTTTCTCGCAAAAACGCAAAGAATTTCGCGAAGATCGCAAAAACCATGTTGTTTATAAATACTTTGCGCACTTAGCGAAATTCTTTGCGACTTGGCGTGAAAGTTTTTTGTTGCTTTTGAGACAGCCTCTTTTTTTGCTCATAGATTTGTGCAGTTATATATTAATGGTCGGTATTATGGATCGCTCAACATCTCTGGTTTTTCCTTTGAGAGTTAAGTCAATCTTCTATATAATTTGTTATGGAATTTACATAACAATGATTATATAGCTAAAAATAAATAAATATGTTTATAATATAATTAACTTGACATTCGTAATCTGTTTTATTATATTTGTGCGTTGATAGATCAATATTTAAAAAACTGATTATCACGAATAATACAAAATTTTCATAAGTAAGCCTATAATTTATCATCATCACTAACTTTTCTTGATTGAGTTTTTTGGATTCTATAATTTTATCCTAAAGAATGAAATCAATTCATCCATGAGATATTTTATAATTACTTTGTTGATATTAGGCCCGTTGTATTCTATTTCCCAAGACTGGACAGAACCGGTTGTCATCTATGGTGAAGGAGTAAATTTTAATCCTAGCTATACTATTGATAGAAATGGGATCATTCATTGTGTTTGGTCACATGAGATTGAAACGGACTTTCATAAAATATACTACTCCAAATCTGAAGATGAAGGATTGACATGGTCAACACCTATAGACATCGCTTTGAACGACAGTCTTCGACTTGATGAACCTGAAATAGTATCTGACTCAAATAATTTTCTCTATGTTTCTTATTCCTATAATGTAGCATCGATACCGTCGACGATGATCTATCTTCAGATTTTTGATGGCACAGCTTGGGGATCACCGGTCGTAATTTCTGAGGGATATCCCGGTTCATGGGGCAGCCGACTGGTTATTGACAACGAAAACAAAATTTATTGTTTTTGGTATCATCCAAGTAATGGAGGGACAATCTGTTACAGATTATTGGAAAATAATACCTGGAGTTCAATTTTTCAGATATTCTCCGGGTCAAGCGACTATTACTACTTTCATATGGGAGTTGCTGATTCTTTTAATATTTTACATTGTGTGGGGTACCATTATTATCAGGGTCAAACATCTGATAATAAAAGGGTTATATACTTTACATACGCTAACAATACGTGGAGTGGTTTCACCGAGGTTAGTACTGAAGCACCATATTGGGGATTGGAAATTGATTTGACAACTTCTGATCAACCTGTTAGTGTATGGGTACAAAAGACAGGTGGGACAGGACCTGGAGCTAATGGAGTTTTCATCTCCTATTTGAACAACGGAAGCTGGTCCCCTCCAGAATGTATTGCTGATAGTGCGAATTTCTCAACTTTTACAATTGACTCTAATAATAAATACCATATAGTTGATATCGAGAGGCCTGAAAATTTTGTGTATCAATTAGTTTATTATACAAAGATAGACCAGATCTGGGAAAGAACCATACTGGAAAGTTCTGGTCTTTTTATCTCTGATAATATTTTACATGCATGTGATTCATCCTTGTATTTGATATATACTAGAAGAAATGTATTGAATACTAATCGATATCCAGATAACTCCGTGCTTTTTCGTCGGAAAGATCTTGTGACAGAACACGAGAAGATTGATTTCAATGACAATATAAAAATTTATCCAAATCCCGTTTCTGATCAAGTAACTATTGAATTTAATCTATTTGAAAAAACTCAAATACATGTAAGGATTATGGATCTATTTGGGAATATTGTATTTTCAGAAATAATACAAAATCCTTTACTTGGATCAAATAGGTATTACATTAATATTAATGAATTTAATGGCAACATACTTTCCAATGGGCCATATTTCTTATGGTTCTATTCCCAAAAAAAAGAAATCTCAGTTATAAAAAAAATAGTCATCAAATAATCAGGTGATAAGTGTCTAAATTAACAGTTTATTCATTTAAAAACGTTTAATATGAAAACAAAAGTCACAATTCTATTAAATCTGTTCTTATTGCTTTTCGCTCTTCTTGGCTTTCCTCAAGGAAAGTATGCAATAATATTAACAGGTGATCCAACTCCTGAAGGAGATGATATAGTGCCACCTGGCCATATATGGCCACAACCTGATTATCCTACAAATGAGTTTTGGCATGATACTTTTCTGATGAATAAATTACTAGAAAAAAACGGATTCTTATCAGAGAATATTTTTGTTTTGTATGACGAAGGAGAAGATTTTGCTGGGCCAGACTATAATCCAAATTATGTACAACTTGGATTAGTCGAATATGAAGCAACAATTCCGTATTTTATTTCAGTGATGAACTCACTGAATGGTCTTAATGAGAGTGATTTTCTATTTATTTTTATTTTCAGTCATGGGGGATTTGATAGTAATGGACAATCTGTTTTCTGGTTGCGAGATGGCTCTGTATCAGATATTGATCTGGCTGATTGGTTGGATGGTATTAATGCTGGGAAGATAGTCGTATGGATGGTATCCTGTGGTTCTGGTGGATTTGCTGAAGAGCTTGAGGTAATTTCTGATGAAAGTTCGAAAATATTATTTACTTCTTGCTCAGACTCTTCCCAAAAAGGGCATAGGGCAGATGGATTATGTCTTGACCCATTCGTGGAAACTCCACCTCCATTCCCACATCATAATGAAAAAACCAACGAGGATATTGCTGAGAATGAGTTTTATTTGTACGAAGAATATCATCATAGTGAATTTTTCTTTCATATGTATTCGGTTTGTAATGGGGAGAGTCCCCCTGATCAATCTATTCAGGAACGGAATTGGTATAGCTACCTTCCGGCAGATCCAAGACCGCCTGATCCTGATAAACAATTTTTTCTATATGGAGATGATCCAACATTGTATGGTGGTAATCAGGACAATATAATTTCTTTCTCAGAGGCATTTAATTGGTTAGATTTAAATGGCTCGATGGATTCGAATTCATATTCAGGTTTGGGTCCCGAGACTCCTGTCAATAGTGACCCGGAGGAGATAGCCGCAAGGACTTCTTTTAAATATCCAATTCTTTTATGGGAAGATATTACAGATGCAGGGACAAATTATCTTACGGGTATAATCGGAATATCTAAAAATGTAAATATCGAACCCAATGTTCAGCTTGTATTATATGATGCAAAAGTATATTTAATTAATGATGCTCACCTTGTTGTTGAAAATGGCGCACAAATGATTTTTGGAGATGATGTTCAAGTTTTTGGAAGCAACAATAATGTAATTGAAGTGGAAGGAGCATTAACTTTTAACTTTACCACTACAGGCACTATTTTTAATAGAGACGAAGGAGCAAATTATTTTGGTGGTATTGACCTAAAAAGTACTGCTATAGTAACTTCAATGGATGATGTAGAATTAAACTATACTAATTTTAATTCTACATGTAATACATTGAATATTAGCAACTGTGTATTCAATTATTCAAATATAAATTTCACTAGTCCCACGGTAAATATCACTAGTTCAGATTTTACACACTGTGGATATATTTATTCAAATACTGGGAACATTACTTTTGAAAATTCTACCTTCACTTATTCAGGATTGTTTCTTCAAGAACAAACCAACAATTCGGATTTAATGGCAAAAGTTGAGGAATGTTTATTCACATCAAATCAAACATATGCAGCCATTCATCTGCTTGATTATGATAAATATTACGTATATGCTAATGACATACAGTATTATCTCAATGGGATCGAATTATACTATACAGGTGGTGGTCATGCATATCCAAACTATCAAGTCTTGGCGAATAACCATATCACAGATTGCGCAAATACTGGGATGATCCTCTATAATTCATCAGGCAGAATCTTAAATAACCACATTTATAATAATGAGGATGGGCTAAGATTACTCAATGAAAGCTATACACTTTTAGATGGGAATCCAGAGGCAACTATTTACTACAATACACAGAATATTAAAGACAATGACTTTTACGAAGTATATGCTTCCAGATATAGCTTTCCCTACTCATTTCACTATAATATTATTAAAGATGATGACAATGCTCCCAATTCAGAGTATCTGGTTTACTGGGATCGCGAAGTAGGTCCAATAATGGATGTTAGATATAATTGCTGGGGGAATGGATTTTACTATCAACAGGATCTATACCCATATCAAAATTATGCTGGTTATGATGACGTGTGGTGTCCAGGAGGAACTCCTCCACCTCCTCCTGACCCTGATCCAGCAGAGAGTCTATTTTACCAGGGCGAAGCGGAATTCGAGGCTGGAAATTATTCCACTGCAAAATCAACATTTCAGTCTGTTATTGAACAATATCCCAGCTCATCTTTTGCGAAGGAATCTATAAAGGAATTATTCAGAGTAGAACATTTTGCCGGAAATGATTATCAAGCGCTCAAACAGTATTACCTATCAAACGATTCTATCAACGGTGATTCTACATTAACACGTGTTGCAGGCTTTTTTGCCAATAAGTGCAATATTGTTCTCGAAAATTGGCCTGAAGCTATAACCTGGTATGAAAATATAATCATGAATCCTGAGAATCTTAATGATAGCGTATTTGCCATAATTGACTTGGGATATACTTATCTGTTAATGGAGAACTCTGGAACAAAATCATTATACGAAGGAAGTCTTAAACAATACATTCCGAAAAGTGAATCTGTGTTTTATAACTATAGAGATTCATTGTTGACCCTAATACCAGGCGACCGCAAGAGTAAGGAATTGCTTGAGAATATTAGAGCATTATCCTATGGAGAATTAATCCAAAATGTTCCAAATCCATTTACAACATCTACCGAGATATGGTATATACTTGAGAAAAGTGCTCATGTATGTATTACCATTTATGATTTATTTGGCAGAAAATTAGATGTTGTTGATTTAGGAGTTATTCCGAAGGGGACACAGCATTTTGCCTATACAAATTCTCGTTTAAAACCGGGATTATATTTATACGCGTTGATTGTAGATAGTGAGATCTCAGATACTAAAAAACTGACGGTTCTTGAGTAACCAGTTTGATTTTTAGGATTAAGAAAGCTATTTCATTCTGAAAATCAAAAATTTGCATTAAATAGAAATATAAATCTCTTCTTTTTCTCTCTAATCTCCTGCTGGGAAAAAGAAGCAAAAAGAAGCATCCCTTCGGATTTTTGATCCTCCGGGTTGAGCAACTTTTTGGGGAGAAGGAGTAAAAATCCTTCACCTTTTCTCTTTCTCTCTCTGTTTCAATTTACCTATATGGATCCGATGGCAAATGCCGTTGGCGGCCGGATGTTAACCGTATCCCTGCATCAGAACGCAAGACGATCCGCCGGTCACAGGATGCCTATGAGATCTTCCGGCTACTGTGGCAGGATGGTACGGATCACGTGGAATCCTTCGGGGTGCTTCTATTGAACCGGGCAAACAAGTGCCTCGGGTTCAAGTGGGTCTCCAAGGGAGGCACATCCGGTACAGTTGTGGATCCCAAGATCGTCTTTCAGACGGCTCTTCTGGCTCATGCCTCCGGCATCATCCTTTGTCACAACCACCCTAGTGGCAACACAATACCTAGTGATGCCGATACTAAGATTACCAGGAAGATCAAAGATTGCGGATTGTTGCTCGATGTGGCTGTCCTGGATCATATCATCGTAGGGGATGACCGGTTTTATTCCTTCTCGGATGAAGGATGTCTCTAAATAAGTAATAGGCGTGCCAGATGCCTCAGCAAATCCTAAGGGCATGGGTTTTCAAGTTCAATCATTTTTGAGATATGGCTGATCATAATATTTATTAGTTTTGATACATGAAGAAAGAAAATGGGAGTAGTTATATTAATCAAAAAATAAAAATTGAAATTTTGTACATAGAGATTTACCAATATGAAGAAGAAACTCTACTTTAGACAGAATATAAGTCTTGGCCCAATAACTTTTTATATTGTTATTGATAATGGGAAGATTAGAGAATTTCATGGCTTTCACCTGTTAAACTTTATGTTAACGGGCAACCAACCTAAATTCGAAACCTATAAATTTAATGACAGCTTTGATTTATGTAAACTCTCAAGATATGATAGAAATGAAATTAAAACTAAAGCAAATTATCAGATTCAATCGCAACATCTAAATTCATATCTAGCACAGGATACATTTATAAAACTCAATGTTTTAGATAAATTTATAATTTCCTACTCAAAGAAAGATACAATCTTCCATAAAATGAATTTTACTCAAAAATTACTGACTTTGCTATTGATTACAGTACCTGGATCAATTTTAATTGGATATCTTTCGACCTGTGAAAGAAGAGCAGTCCATAAAGAAGTCTATGAGAGTTCGACTACTATTCTGCATGATACTGTCGCTGATAGTGCTAGTAGACAAATAAAGTAAAGAGAATAAATATATTACCAATCATAAGTTGATTAGCTAAATATAATTATCAGCACATATGTCCTTCTTTCAAAATTCTGTAATCAACAAATATCTTGCGGCCATAGATAAACAGGCAGTAGATGCCTTATACATAAAGTTCAAGGAGTATTTTCATAATCCTGATCGGCAGCAGAATATCAGGGAGGCGAAGGAAGAACAGTTTCAAGAAGGCTTTCTGCGAGAGTTGTTTGTGAACATACTTAGATATACCCTTTATCCGGAGCCAGCTCATAATCTTACTACCGAGTACAAGAACATTAAGGACAGTAAAAAGGCTGATGGAGCTATCATTATTGATGGAGCTGTGAAAGGTGTCATCGAATTAAAAGGTACCGACACCACGGATCTGAGCAAGATCGAAAACCAGGCATTCGGGTATAAAAATAACCAACAAGAATGCGTATATGTCATTACCTCAAATTTCGAGAAGATTCGTTTTTATATCGATAATGCCATTGAGTATCTTGAGTTTAACTTATTTACACTGACAGATACGGAATTTGAATTGCTTTGGCTTTGTCTGGCGTATTGCAATGTTCAGCAAAATATCCCCCAAAGAATAAAGGATGAATCCATCAGTCAAGAGGATGAGATTACAAAAATTCTTTATAAAGATTACTCCTTGTTTAAAAGAGAGTTGCATCAGAATTTAGTTAGGCTTAATCCTCAGTATGATGCTTTAACACTCTTTAAAAAATCGCAAAAGTTATTGGACCGGTTTTTATTCTTGTTTTTTGCTGAAGACCGGCTTTTATTACCACCTAATTCTGTGAGGCTGGTATTAAATGATTGGAGAGACTTGCAAGAAAGAGATGTGGAAATTCCTTTGTACGACCGGTTTAAAAAGTATTTTGAATACCTGAATACAGGCTATAAAGGTAAACGATACGATGTTTATGCATACAATGGCGGCTTGTTTAAACCGGATAAGATCCTAGATACCATTAACATTGATGATGAATTGCTTTTTGAACACACGAAAAACCTCTCTGAGTATGATTTTGCAAGTGAGATCGATGTCAATATTTTAGGGCATATTTTTGAAAATTCATTGAATGAGTTGGACGAAATAAAGGCTCAACTTGAAGGTCTGGAAATTGACAAGTCCAAAACAAAACGAAAAAAAGACGGTGTATTTTATACTCCAAAGTACATTACAAAGTACATTGTTGAAAGTACTTTGGGGAGACTTTGTGATGAGAAAAAAGCCGAACTTCAGATTAAGGATGAAGACTATACAACTGATAAGAGAAGGCAGATTAAAACCAAACAGGTTTTCGTTGACAAGCTAACGGGATACAGAACCTGGTTATTACAATTGACAGTTTGCGATCCTGCTTGCGGCTCCGGGGCTTTTCTAAACCAGGCTCTGGATTTTTTGATCAATGAGCATAGATACATAGATGAATTACAGGCTAAACTGTTTGGCGATGCACTGGTATTCAGTGATTTGAATAAGAGTATCCTGGAGAATAATTTGTTTGGAGTAGATTTAAATGAAGAGAGTGTTGAAATAGCTAAACTCTCTTTGTGGTTAAGAACAGCCCAACCCAACCGTAAACTGAATGACCTTAGCAACAATATCAAATGCGGAAACTCACTGATTGATGACCCGGCAGTTGCCCGAGATAAAGCATTTAACTGGCACGAAGCATTTTCACAAGTATTTGAAAAGGGCGGATTTGATGTAGTGATTGGGAATCCCCCATACGTCCAATCAACAGCATTAAATGAATCTACAAAACAAGCTATTTATAAAAAGTATAAAAGCGCAGAATATCAGATAAATACATATGGTGTTTTCATAGAGAAAACCTTTGATTTACTTAAGGATAACTCTTTATATGGCCTGATAATTCCGAATTATTGGCTTTCCACAAAATATGATGCAATTTTACGAAATATCGTTTTTAATAGAAACGAAGTCTTAGAAATCATTAATCTTTATCAAGTTTTTGAAGATGCCAATGTAGATACTTTACTGATTACAGGGATGAAAACGACAAATCCTGTATTCCCAAAAGAATCAGATATTAAAACCATTAGCAACCAAATTAAAACAATTGGAGAAAGATTAATAGCCTTGAACCTGGGAAATTGGGAGTACTGTGAGAAAATAGGAATAAACGATATTAATCAAATAATTCAGGTTTCTTTTCAAAAAAGAATTAAACTGAATGGCAAGCAAACGGCTGGAGATTTGCTTGAGGGTTACATGGGTATGAAACCTTATGAAAAGGGGAAAGGAATACCAACACAAACAAGAGAAATGATGAATGGTAAGATCTATCATTCTGATACAAAAATAGATGATTCTTACTATCCACTAATTGGAGCAGGACATGTTCAAAGATATCTTATACGTCCAACAAAGGAATATATCAAATATGGGAAAAATTTAGCTGCACCGCGTAAGTTTGAAATATTTACTCGTCCAAGAATTTTGATTAACAGAATTCTATCAAAAGAAAAGATCGACGCTGTTTACACGGAAGAGACACTAATTAACAATACAGATGTGTTCAATTTTCTATTGCAAAAGGATTCAGACATTAATCTTCATGTTCTATTAGCAATCTTAGGCATCAAATTATGTGCTTCCTTTTTCAGATCAACCAATGTTAATCTTGATCGAACAGCGTTCCCTAAACTAAACGTAAATAATTTGTTATCTTTCCCTTTACCAGATAAATTAGTTGATGCAGATCAACAGCTGTTGATAGAAAAAGCAGTCTTGATGATTTCTCTAAATAAAGAATTACAGGAGATTTCGCAAAAATTCCAAAGAACTCTTCAGCGAAAATTTGAGTTACAAGATTTGTCCAACAAACTCCAAGATTGGTATTTACTTTCTTATGGAGAGTTCATCAGAGAGCTTGCAAAAAAGAAGACAAAAATATCACTGTCCGAAGAAGCGGAATGGGAAGGTTACTTTTTACAGGAATCTCAAAACGCTCAGAAAATAAAAGCCAGGACTGATACTACTGACAAAGAGATTGACCACCTGGTTTATGACTTATACGGATTGACGGAAGAGGAGATTAAGATTGTGGAGAATGGATGAACAGTGAGGCTTTTTTAAGATACTATAAGGCGCTACAGAAATAAATTTGTTTACAAAAGGTGAACATTTGAAAAAATAATGTATCTTTGCATGAGAGTTCATTTAATAAAGAAGCAGACGATTCAGGATTATGTGGATGGTCATGCCCCTGGAAAAAGTTCGTTTGAGAATTGGTTGACTGCCATTCAATATGCAGATTGGGACATACCTCAAGATATGAAACAAACGTTTGGCTCAGCAGATCTCTTAGGTAGCGGAAGTAACAGGGTTGTGTTTGACATTGCAGGTAATACTTACCGTATGATTTGTAAATATCATTTTGGTCTCACTCAGGTTCACCTGTTTGTTTGTTGGATCGGCACACATACAGAATACGATGAACTCTGTGTTCATGGAGAACAATATACTGTCAATGTATATTAACCCTTTTGGAAATGAAAACTTTAAAATACACTGTGATCAAATCTTCAACCCAGTACAACATGTACTGCAAAGCGCTGAAGGATTTGCTGGAAGACAATGCCAACAGCAAGGATACCAGGGATGAGATTGAAATGCTCACGTTGTTAATTGAGAAATGGGATGCTGAACATTCTACCCTCAATGATGTCAATCCCATTGAATTGCTCCACTCTCTGATGCATGACCATAATTTAAAAGCAAAAGACCTGGTCGGAATATTAGGGGTGAGCAAAGGATTGGTTTCAGATATTTTAAATTATAAAAAAGGGTTGTCCAAGGAGATAATCCGGATCCTTTCCGGATATTTCAAAGTCTCACAGGAGGCATTTAACCGGCCTTACAAATTAATAAACCCCGCAAATTCTCATTTAAGGAATGCAAGCGTTATGAATACGCCCAAAGAAGTCGAATTGACGCATTAAAGTTAAATTCCCGGGCAACTTTTTTCTTTCCAATCATGCAAAAGAAAGAAGTTGCAAAAAAGAAAGGCGTTGGCCAGCGCCCTTGCATATCTGTTCTCTGACAAATCGGCCGTAACTTAAAGGCGAAAATAACAGTAAAAAGAACTATGGAATCCATCCCTGATAGAATTGCTATTCTTGTTGTTGACGATGAGGTAATCAATTTTGAATATGTTCGGATTGTATTTATCAAGTACGATTACGAGATACTCCACGCATCAAACGGACTTGAAGCTATTGAGATTTGCCGGAGAATCCCAACTATTAAGCTGGTCCTTATGGATTTATGTATGCCGGTTATGGATGGCTTCACCGCAACAAAAAAAATCCTTGAGTTTCGCCCGGATCTGCCAATTGTAGCTTTGACAGCTACCTGGGAGGAGTCCCTGGAGGAAGCATTGGAGAGCGGTTGCGTGGAGGCATACGATAAACCGATCAGCAAGGAAAAATTATTAAAACTAGTTGATCACTATTTGCCCGGGAGCAAATCCTGATTTCCCTTGTTCTTTATTTTCCATTCCCCTGATTCTATGTTTGCCTCATGGTCGAAACGCTCGATTTGTACTAGGCAATTCGTCAGATGCGTAAGCTGATCCAACAGGGCCAGTCATTTTCTTTGATATACGCTACTTATAACCGCGATAGCCAGACAAGCGACGGGATCCAGATTGTTTACAGAGCGATTCTTCTGCCGGCTGCTAAAGGGGATGATGTGTCCCATGCAGACGACAAGCTCTTTTACCGGGACCAAGAGATAAACCTGCCCCGGGTATACTGCAGTCGTTGATCATGTATTTCGAAAGCAAACAAAGAATTCTCAATTGATACTATGGCAGGCAAAAAGGTAAGCGGATCCATAAGGTGGAAAACCTTCAGCTAATGATTAACAAATGGCAATGGCTTTTGCAAACCCGCATCGAGCTGGAGAAGTTTCAGATCTCATCCAACGACTTCAACTGTTCGATGAACCTGAGGGATTCCGACGGGAACACTTCTCCACCAGTTTCACGCCTAGCATCAAAAAGGTCATCGACTTTCTTAAAAGTTTCTTTGATGTAAGCATCCCGGAATTAGAAAACAAAATCAAGTTTTGGCTTTTTTGAGTCCCGGAAAGATCCGGGGCTCCTTTTTTTTGTTCGTACTAGTTCTTTGATTACATAACAACTCTATGTTTTCTTATATTTGTTTGTTAACAATCATCTTATCTCGTATATAAGTATATAATATGAGCAATCATTGGTATAACAAGGCAATTGTACAAGTAGGATTAGTAAATTCCATTCCTCAAATATTAGTAGCTGCAATTGCAATCTACGCAATTTGTAGTACGTCTAACTCGGTAAAACTTCAGCTTGATCAAAATTCGAGCTTAGCTGACAAAAAATATAAACGAGATAGTATACTTGTTGGACTTCAATTGGATTTAGTTAAAAAACAGATAGCGTTAAATGAGGATCAATATAAACTAAATCAAAAAATTGCTCATTTTGATAGTACAAGGACCGCAAAACATTTTTCGTTGATAGAAGAGAATCAAAAACTTAAGTTGCAGGTTGATAAAGAAGATCTTCGTAATTTATGTGAGAGTATATGGGATAAGCTTGATCTCTATTTTAATGATGATAATCCTCAGCCTCAGTCGCCAATTAAATTGGGTGAAGAGCGGATTAGGAAAGCAACTAACAAACTAATGTCCTCTTACGAATTACAAAATATTTGGGCAAAAGATTTATATGGGTTATTTCGCTTGGGATTAAGAAATCAATATTATTTACAGTGTGATAGTGCGAAACCATACTGGAAAAATTCTATGGCACAACTATCATATATTGAGTCTTCTATAAATAATTTTCTAAGGCATGATTCAACCTTCATTCAGTTTTATAATTTTAATAAAACTGTTAAATTGATATGGGGGAATTTTGTTCATTCCAATAAATGCCTTTTTGATTGAACTTTTCTGGATCGTCATATCTTTTTTTGTTAATTCTTTGTCCTTTATTTTCCCTCCCCCTGATTCTATGTTTGCCTCATGGGAGCCAATCTTTTTCATTTACACAGCCTGAAGATTTTCCTCAACACTGGCCGGGATTTATTACAGTCTTGAAGAGATGAAAAGGGTGATGGAAGTACATATGTTGGAAGTCTAAGGATTTTGCAGATGGAATACCCTTTCTTTTTATCATTTATATGCTATGAAAAAGGTATTCCTATTCCTCTTGGTAACTTGTTGTGTGTCTGGCGTAAATAAGTTAACATGGGTATGATAATTATTCTTAATTTTATAGCTGGGTATAAAATAATTTGTAGCATATGAAAACAAAAAAAAATCTTTTATTGCTGTTAACTTCTGCTTTTTTGATACAACTATCATTTGCTGAAGATGTACCAAGAAATAAAACCAGAATAATTGCGAAAAATGTTTTTTATGAACGTGTAAATTTGATTCATGAATTTGCCTTTCATAATATTGAATTTTTTGATAGTTACACGGTTTGCCAGGAATCACTTCCTGTTTTTCACGTGTTTAATTTACCGGATTCAAAGGGATTTGTTTTGATTGCTGCTGACAACCGGTCATACCCAATCCTTGCATATAGTTTCAGTGGAAATTATAAACATATGGATCCTAATATGCCACCAGGATGTAAAATGTTCATTAATAATTATATTGATCAGATTTTGTATATTAAGAAACAAGGTCTACCCAAGACAGCTAAAATTGATGAAACTTGGAAAAAGTATAGTTCGAATGATTTTCAGGAACGTAGCTTTGAGTTTAATGACGTTCCTCCATTATTAACTACCAAATGGGGACAAGGCATGTACTACAATGATTCTTGCCCGGAAGATCCTTTAGGTCCCAATGGTCATGTTTTAACCGGGTGTGGTGCAGTGGCCATGTCGCAGGTTATGAAATATTATAATTACCCTTCACAGGGTAATGGTTCAAAAAGTTATAATTGTGGAATATATGGAACATTATTTGCAAATTTTGGCGCTACCACATATAACTGGTCCAATATGCCCGACTCACTCACTTCCTATTGTCCTGATATTGCATTGACAATGTTTCATTGTGGTGTGGCAGTGAGTATGGATTATGGGCCAAATTATTCTAGTTGCTACAACACCGCAGTGGAATCTGCTCTGGAAAATTATTTCAATTATCCCTTAACAGCTCATTGGAAATCGAAAACTAATCCAGACTGGGAGTACTGGGTAAGAGATGAACTGGATAATAACTTTCCATTGATATATTTTGGGCAAGACCCTTCTTACGGAGGTCATTTTTTTGTTTGTGACGGCTATCAGAATTTGCACGAATTTCACTTTAACTGGGGATGGGAAGGAGATTATGATGGTTATTATACACTCTCAAACCTTAACCCGGGCACATTTAATTTTACTTGGGATCAAAAGGCCATTTTTGAAATGAACCCTGTTCCGGCAATTACATCCGATTTCAGTTGTAGTACAGGAAGTATATGTGCCGGAGAATCCGTATCTTTTTTAGACAATTCCACAGGGAATATTATTTCATGGAATTGGTATTTCCCCGGAGGGACTCCATCCATTTCAACATTACAAAATCCAACGGTCAATTATCACATGCCTGGAACTTATGACGTGTCATTAAGGGTGTCGGATGGAGTATCGTCTGATTCGATAACAAAAACAAACTATATAACTGTTAAAACATTACCTTATATAAACCTTGGAGCAGATACCACCATTTGTGACAACCTTAGCATAATGCTAACTGCTGTGGGTGTTTTTACTTATTATGAGTGGTTTGACGGTACTTCAGGGCCAAATTCATCTTCTGTTGTTGTTGACTCCTCCGACATTGGCATTGGAACGAAAATATGCTGGGTGGAAGTGACAAGTATGAATTCCTGTAAAAACAGAGATACTATAAATGTGACTTTTATTAATTGTTCCGGAATAGAAGAAAACAAACAGAAACATGGTGTGATAATCTACCCGAATCCAAACAATGGCTTCTTTTATCTTTCTTCTCAGGGTAATACAACGATTGAAAATCTGATACTGTTTGATATATTCGGCAATCAGATCAGTAAAAAGAAAATGATAGGTGCAAACTCTTCAAGTTTCCCAACTCTATTAAATCTTTTTCAATTTCCAGCTGGTATTTATTTCCTGAAAATGGAAACAAATCTTGGTTTAATTGTAAAAAAGATTGTGATCAGGTAGGAGTCAGCCAACTGCCAATTGCCAACTGCCCACTAAAAAAGAGGCCAAAAGCCTCTTTTTTAGTAGCGTGGACGAGAGTTGAACTCGTGACCTCCGGGTTATGAATCCGACGCTCTAACCAGCTGAGCTACCACGCCTGAAATGTGGGTGCAAAGGTAGCGGTTTCAGATAAAAGTTCAAAGCAAAAATCGTCAGTTTCAGATCTCAAGTCTCAAGTCTCAAGTCTCAAGTCTCAAGTACTATGTCTTGCGTTTCACATATTACATCTCTCGTCCCTCGTCCTTCGTCCTTCGTCCCTCGTCCTTCGTCCTTCGTCCTTCGTCCTTCGTCCTTCGTCCCTCTACTTTATCCAGATCGTCTTCACATTCACAAACTCCCGGATGCCGTAGCTCCCAAGCTCTCTTCCGTATCCCGACTTTTTGATCCCTCCGAAAGGAAGTCTCGGGTCGGATTTTGTCATGCCATTGACAAATACCGCTCCACTCTCCACCTGGCGGGCGATTTGTTCACCCCTTGCGATATCTTTCGTCCACACACTACCTCCAAGTCCGAATACTGAATCGTTTGCCACACTGACAGCTTCTGTTTCGGTTGCCACGGGGATGATGGCAAGCAATGGCCCGAACGTCTCTTCTGAGTAAGCCGGCATGCCAGGTTTTACATTTGTCAGGATCGTGGGTTGATAATAACATCCCTCACGATCATACCTTGCCCCTCCGGTTACCAGGATTGCACCCATTCGGATCGACTCCCGGACCTGCCGGTCGATATCATCCACCAGGTCCGGCCGGGCCAGAGGACCGATATGCGTTTCGGGATCCATCGGATCTCCTGCTTTCAGCTCAGTGAAGGCATGATGAATCCGGTTGGTAAACTCTTCCAATACGGCCTTATGAACAATAAATCGTTTGGCTGCTATGCAACTTTGTCCCTGGTTGATCATGCGGGCGTTGATGGCATGTTGAACTGCCAGTTCCATGTTGCAATCATCCAGTACGATAAAGGGGTCCGATCCGCCTAACTCAAGGAGTGATTTTTTGATTCGTTGACCTGCAGCGGCTGCAACCTGGCTGCCGGCGTATTCACTGCCTGTTAGTGTAACAGCAACTACGGAGGGGTGGTCGATCACCGTTTCCACCATACCAGAGGGAATCATCAGCGTGCGAAAGAGATCCTCCGGGAAGCCTGCTTCGCGAAAGATACCCTCAATGGCCAGCGCACATCCGGGCACGTTGGAGGCGTGTTTCAAAAGGCCCCCGTTGCCTGCCATCAGGGCGGGTGCAGCAAACCGGAATACCTGCCATAAAGGAAAGTTCCAGGGCATCACAGCCAGGACGATCCCCAGGGGCTGGAAAGCTACAAAACTGCGGGAAGCGTCTGAGGGAATCTCTTCATCCTGAAGAAAACGCTCCGCATTCTCAGCGTAATATTCACATACCCAGGCACACTTCTCCACCTCGGCCTCCGACTCCCGGATGATCTTCCCCATCTCCAGGGTCATCAGCCGCGCCAGCTCCTCCCGGCGTGACCGCAGCACAGTGGCCGCTTTGAGCATGCACTCCCGGCGGGAAGTAAAAGAACTCTGTTTCCATAGTACCCAGGCGGCATGCGTTTTACCGATGATCGCTACCACCTCTTCGGGTGTATGCTCCCGGTACTCCTTAATGATCTCGTTGGTTGCAGGATTAATACTTTTCATATTTTCGAATTTTCGCTTTTCGCTATTTCGCAATTTTTTTTGCCACCAAAACACCAATGCACCAAAACACAATCCCCTTTACCCCTTCATCCACTCTTCCTACATTCCTACATTCCTACATTCCTACATTCCTACATTCCTACATTCCTACATTCCTACATTCCTACATTCCTACATTCCTACATTCCTACATTCCTACATTCCTACATTCCTTCATCCCTTCATCCCTTCACTTTATCCCTCAGATAATACCCCGTATAGGACTCTTTGCACCTCACAAGTTCCTCCGGTGTGCCGGCAAAAACGAGGTTTCCTCCCTCCTCGCCACCCTCTTTCCCCAGGTCAATGACCCAATCGGCCGATTTCACTACCTCCGGGTTGTGCTCGATCACCAGAACCGAATGTCCGAGCTGGATGAGCGAATCAAATGCGATAAGCAGTTTATGGATATCGTGGAAGTGAAGCCCGGTGGTGGGTTCGTCAAAGATGAAGAGGGTTGACTTCTCTGTGTTTCCTTTCGAGAGGAAGAAAGCCAGTTTGATCCGTTGCGCCTCACCGCCCGAGAGTGTAGATGATGACTGCCCGAGTTTCAGGTAGCCAAGCCCTACCTCCTGGAGTGATTGCAGCCGTGCCAGAATCCGTTTCTCCGTAGTAGAGGATTTGCTGTCGTGGGCAAAGAAGCTAATCGCCTCGTCGACAGTCATATTCAGGATATCTACGATGGTCTTCTCCCGGTATTTAACATCCAGCACCTCCTCTTTAAACCGTTTCCCATTACAGGCATCACATGTTAAGTAGATATTGGCCATGAATTGCATCTCGATTTTCTGCACTCCCTCTCCTTCACACTCTTCACATCGGCCGCCGGCGATATTAAAGGAGAAATATCCTGGTTTATAGCCCCGTATAACAGCAAGTTTCTGGTCGGAAAAGAGATGCCGTATCTCATCGAACGCTTTAATGTAGGTTGCAGGATTGGACCGGGAGGAGCGACCGATGGGATTCTGGTCAACCAGTTCCACCGATCCGATCCGGTTATAGTCTCCCTCCAGATGATCAAACTTTCCGGTCTTTTCTGCCCAGCCTCCATGGATCTTCTTCAGTGCCGGGAAGAGGATTCGCTTGACCAGGGAGGTCTTGCCCGATCCACTCACGCCGGTGACTACGGTGAAAATGTGGAGCGGGATCTCGATGTCGATCATTTTGAGGTTGTTCTCCCGGGCCCCTTTGATACGGATAAACTCCTTCCAGCTTCTGCGTTTGGCGGGAAGATCAATGGATCGTTTTTTTCCGAGATACTGACCTGTCAGACTCCTGTCGCAGGAGATCATATCGCTGACCTCTCCCTGAAAGACTACCTCTCCTCCGTGCTGTCCTGCCATCGGTCCGATGTCGACGATCTCATCAGCTGCCCGGATGATCTCTTCGTCGTGCTCCACTACAATGACCGTGTTCCCCAGGTCGCGCAAACGGATCAGGACCTTGATCAGGCGCTGGGTATCCCTTGGGTGCAAACCGATACTGGGTTCGTCAAGGATGTACATGGAGCCAACCAGGCTGCTTCCCAGGGCGGTAGAGAGGTTGATCCGCTGGGATTCACCACCCGAAAGGGTAGAGGAGAGCCTGTTGAGGGTGAGGTATCCCAACCCGACGTCGGTCAGGGCTTCCAGCCGGTTATTGATTTCAGTAAGAAGCCGCCGGCCAACATTCTCTTCGAATTTTGATAATTTCAGCTTGCTGAAAAAACTACGCAATTCATCAATCGGCATCAGCGCCAGGTCACTGATCGAGTTGCCTCCGATTTTGACATAGGATGTATCTTTTCTCAGCCGGGTGCCGTGACACTCCGGGCAAACGGTCTTCCCACGGTAACGCGACATCATTACCCGGTACTGGACCTTGTAGTTCTGGCTCTCCACAAATTCAAAAAACCTGGTGAGTCCTTTGAAGTACCGGTTCCCTTTCCAGAGAAGGGCACGTTGCTCGGCAGTTAGCTCGTAAAACGGTTTATGAATGGGGAAATCAAATTTATACGCATGCATGATGAGCTCGTTCTTCCACTCGCTCATCTTCTCCCCACGCCAGCAGGCAACAGCATCTTCATAGATGGAGAGGCTTTTATTGGGAATCACCAGGTCTTCATCAATTCCAATGACACTGCCAAAGCCCTCACAATGCTTGCAGGCTCCAAAGGGATTATTGAAGCTGAAGAAATTCTCAGAAGGCTCTTCAAATGTAATCCCGTCAGCTTCGAATTTGCTGGAGAACTGATGCCGTTCCGTTTGCTCTCCGGTAGTCTCAGCCATACAGTAGCCGTGACTTTCAAAGAAGGCCGTTTGTACTGAATCTGCCAACCGGTTGGCCAGGTCCTCGTCATCAGGCTGAATGGTCACCCGGTCCACTACCAGGAGGAGCTCCTTGTAGTTGCAATCATCTTTTTCGAGCGCCTCCTCAATGCGGATGATCTCCCCGTCCACCATCACCCGGTTAAATCCTTGCTGGAGTAACACCTTGCATTTGGCCTTCAGGTCACCATTCTCGGGCAAACCGTTCAGTGGAGCAAATATGGTAGCTTTGGAACCGGTTCCGGCGGAGAGCAGAAAGTCCACCACGTTGGATACGCTGTCGCGTTTCACCAGTTTGCCTGATACCGGGCTGTAGGTTTTACCGATCCGGGCGAAGAGTAATTTGATGTATTCATAAATCTCGGTGGAGGTACCAACCGTGGACCTTGGATTCATGGTGTTGACCTTCTGTTCGATGGCAATGGCTGGCGCAATTCCCTGGATGGAATCCACCTCAGGCTTGCTCATTCTGCCAAGGAACTGCCTGGCATATGCGCTCAGGCTCTCCACATACCGGCGCTGGCCGTCGGCATAAAGTGTATCAAATGCCAGCGACGATTTTCCGGAACCGGAGAGGCCTGTGATCACCACAAACTTATGCCGGGGGATTGCCAGGCTGATGTTCTTAAGATTATTGACCCGGGCGCCTTTGATGATGATGTGCTCTTTCGGGTCTGATCTGTCATTCCGTCTCATTGTGTCGATCCCGCAGAAACTGCGAAAATAGTAAGAAAATTTGCTTTTCTTTTTTTTTTCACTATTTTTGCTGCAACCTTTCGATCAAAAAGGCGTATTAAATTAAATACAACTGCGCATCCGCGCTTAACACATAGGAGGGACAATATCGGCTAGACTTCTACTCTTTTTAGACTAAAAAGGAGGTCTCATGCAAACCCAAACAATCAGTGATAAGGAACTGATTGGCAGGTATTTAGCTGGTCACGAATCCGCCCTCGAAAAACTTGTCCGACGTCATAAAAATCGTGTCTTCGCCTATATCTTGATGATTGTCAAGGATAAAGAACTGGCAGAAGATCTGTTTCAGGATACGTTCATCAAAGTGATCAACACCATCCGTTCTGGTCAATATAAAGAGGAGGGAAAATTCATTCAGTGGGTGATGCGCATTGCCCATAACCTCATTATTGACTATTTCCGGAAAGCCAAGCGGATTCCTGTGATTGAAAACCGGGACGAATATAACATCTTTGATAAAGTTCGCCACCCTGTTGAATCAGTCGAAGAGATGATGATCACCCAGCAGATTCATCAGGATGTCAAACGACTGATCGAATACCTCCCCAAAGAGCAAAAGGAGGTTCTGGTGATGCGCCATTACGGCGATATGAGTTTCAAGGACATTGCCGAAGTCACTAACGTCAGCATCAACACCGCCCTGGGCCGTATGCGCTATGCGCTGATCAACCTGAGGAAACTCGTCAAGGAGAAAGAGGTGATCCTATCGGTATAAGGCTCAAAGCTCTCAGTCCTCAGTCCGCAGTCTACAGTCCACACTCACCAGTTCACCAGCTCACCTGTTCACCAGCTCACCTGTCTTTTTTTTTCTAAACGATTAAAATATCTGAATAATAACTCCGTTTCAATGGTATGAACAATCGTCAAACCATCAATCATGCCTATGAAGCGAATCTCTACATTTTTATTTGGAACCTCTGTTTCAGAAGGGAGATCAAGCCCCAATGAGGCTCAGAAAAACAACAAGAGTGTTTCTCCCAGGGAATATGTGATCAGGAACATACTCAACTACTCGAAGTCCTTGTCTACTTGTGAGACTCATCAAACTGGTACCATCTACCTGGTGATGAACTAAAAAGAAAGGGCAGCCATCCGGCCGCCCTTTCGCTTTTTACATCCTCTGTTCCTTGATCCTCGCCTTCTTGCCCTGCAGTTTCCTCAGGTAGAAGATCCTTGCTCTTCTGACCACACCCCGTTTGTTTACATCTATCTTTTCAATGAATGGGGAAGATATGGGGAAAATTCTTTCAACACCGATGTTTCCTGAGATCTTTCTCACGGTGAATGTTTCGGTGGCACCTTTACCGGTACGCTGGAGTACCACCCCCTGAAAATTCTGGATGCGCTCCTTGTTGCCTTCCTTGATCTTATAATGAACGGTAATGGTATCACCGGCTTTGAATACGGGAAATTCTTTCTTCTCCACGAAATTCTCCTCGACGTATTTCATGATCTCAGCTCTGCTCATCAGTTTTCTCCGTTAAAAATGGTTGTTTGAAAAGGGAGTGCAAATATAGAGATTTTTTCTTTATCGCAAAGAGGTGGATCTGATAATTTTCCGAAAATCTATTCCAGGATGGGGATCACATGCCGTCGAGTAGTCCCGGACGTCGTTTCCGGGTTCGTTCCAGTGATTGTTCATGCCTCCATCTGGCAATCTCTTTGTCGTTGCCCGAAAGGAGGATATCCGGCACGGTTTCCCCCCGGAAATTATAAGGACGGGTATAGACCGGCGGGGAGAGCAGGTTGTCCTGGAAAGAATCGGAAAGGGCAGATGTTTCATCACCCAGCACACCAGGAATCAGTCTCACCACCGTGTCTACCAGAACTGCCGCCGCCAATTCACCTCCGGAGAGGACATAATCCCCGATGGAGATCTCCCTGGTGATAACCAGCTCCCGGATCCGTTCATCAATTCCTTTGTAATGACCGCAAAGAAGAATCAGGTCTTGTTTGACCGATAGCAGGTTGGCTGTTTTCTGCGTCAGCAGGTCACCGTCAGGGCTTAAGTAAATAACATCGTCGTATTCTCTCTGGCTGGTCAGCGCTTCTATACAGTTCACAATGGGTTCCGCCATCATCACCATGCCGGCGCCTCCTCCGTAAGGGTAGTCATCAACACGGTGATGTTTGTTAGTGGCATATTCACGGAAATCGTGCAGGATGATGGTAACCAGCTCTTTTTCCTGGGCTCTTTTGAGAATGGATTGGCGGAATGGGCCGTCAAACATCTCGGGGAAGATGGTTAGGATATCAATGTGCATAGGGTTCTGGTGCTTTATCCTGAAAGAGGAGGGTGGTGATCCCGGTCAGACTGTGGACCGGTTCAAATGTCTCAAAGGAGATGGATGCTTGAATAGGGGACTCCGGGGTATTGCGAATGAAGCAACACCCCGGATACTTATCTTCTTCATCAATGATGATTACAGGATAGGTTCCATCGGGAGGCAGCAGTTTGGTCTCCTCCTCCAGCTGGATCGAATAGCGGGGATGTTGGGATGCAGGAGATGGAGGCTTCAGGCTGGTGCATTTGCCGGTAATGATGTAGTTGTGATCTAAATATTTGTTGGCCCGCTGAATGTCCCCTTCCAGCAAAGCTTTACGGATGGTGACAGAGCTGACTGACTCCTGCTGCACCTCCTGCTCAGGAATCTCCTCCACGTCAAAACCGAATTGTTTCGCAAGTTGTCGCATCAGTTCCGTGTCACCTTCACGGTTGTGTCCGAAATGATGGTTATAGCCTGTAATGATTTTCCGTGCATGGAGTTTCTTCAGAAGTATATCCCTGACGAAGCTGACGGAGGATATTTTTGAGAATTCTTTGGTGAAGTTGATAAGGATGAGATGATCCAGGCCGGCCCGTGAGAGAAGTTCGATTTTTTCGCGCGGGGAGGTGATCAGCCTGAGGTCTTTGCCGTAAGTATCGGGATAGAGAACCTTCCGGGGATGGGGCTGGAAAGTGATCAACACAGTCTCCCCCCCGATCTCAAACGCAAGCTTTTTTAACCGCTCCAGGATCGCTTTGTGGCCGGAATGGACGCCGTCAAATGAACCGGTGGTAACCACCGCATTCCGGATCTCTTCCAGATGTTCGAAGTCGTAATAGATCTTCAATCTTTTCCCTCTTACTTGAACCGTTCACTGTTTTTCTTGGCGAAGAAAGCAACCTTCTCCAGCGAGGTGATCATGTCATACTCTTCAAGATATACGTATGGGGGGACATTGAGAGGCTTGGGAGAATAATTCAGAATTCCTTTCACACCCGCTTCCACAAGTGCTTCAGCAACCTCAGGAGCCTGATCGGCAGGCACCGTGATGATCCCGATGGAGATGTTGTGTTTTTGGATAATCTCCGCCAGCGTGTTAATATGGTATACAGATACTCCGTCATAGCCCCGGTTGATCTTTTCAGGATTGACGTCGAAAGCTGCGATGATGGTGAGTTTAGTTCGTTTTCCTTTGAAGTAGCTGATGATTGCCTTCCCCAGGTTCCCCAGACCAATCACGGCAACCCGTTGCCCCTTTTCGGTATCCACTATACGACCGATCAATTCGATCAACTCTTTGATGTCA
Source organism: Bacteroidales bacterium (assembly GCA_016783865.1). Next base: position 32,732 of record JADHVS010000002.1, on the reverse strand, counting down.
TATCCCTTCCGAAGGTTCCCCGAATAGCCAATCAGCATCAGGTCCCGGCGAACCTGTACCGGGGTGATATGGAGCATCAGGGCAATCTCATGTGAAAAAACATGTGTCTTTTCCTTCGATAAAGTCAACAGTAGCGCTCTTCTGTATTGACTCAGACGTTCAACTGTTTTGTGTGGAAGGTTTTTTAAATACATGTGGATATGATTAGATTCGTAGATAAAAGTAGAAAAAAATTACATTCCGATTATAAATTGTTGAAATCCTGTTGAAAAATTAACAGTATACTTTTCGTTAATGTATAGCTTTGCACCCATGTTTTATTTAATGATAGTGGTCTTCATCATTGGCTATGCTACCATTGCCCTGGAGCATCCCTTGAAGGTCAATAAATCTGCGACTGCGCTGGTGCTGGCCGTACTCATGTGGGTGCTGTTCATTTTTGGAGGGGAACAGATCCTGGTCAATGCGGATGGTTTTCACAGGTACCTGGAAGAGTTCACTCATGGCAGTTTTTCTGGATGGGTTTCTCATCATGAGCTTCTGCAGCACCTGGGAGAGATCTCAGAGATCCTTTTCTTCCTCCTGGGGGCCATGACGATTGTGGAGTTGATTGACTCGCATGAAGGATTCCGCATCATCACCGACCGGATCACAACTACCCGTAAAGTCAAGTTGCTCTGGATTCTCAGCATCCTCACATTTTTTATGTCGGCAGCCCTTGACAACCTGACCACCTCCATTGTTATGGTTGCTCTTTTGAGGAAGCTGATAGCCGATAAAAAGGACCGGTGGTTTTTTGCCGGGATGGTGATCGTTGCTGCCAACAGCGGAGGAGCCTGGAGCCCGATCGGTGATGTAACTACCATCATGCTCTGGATCGGAGGACACGTCACCACGTTGAATATCATTGCAAAGATCATTGTCCCCAGCCTCATCTCCATGGTTGTCCCGCTAATCATTCTCTCTTTCCTGATGAAAGGGAGTATCCGTAGGCCGGCACAGTCGGAACGGGAGAGAAAGATAAATCCCACCTCCGCTTTCGAGCGAAACTTTATCTTCATCATGGGAGTGGGCTCCCTGCTGATGGTGCCGGTTTTCAAGACTGTGACTCATCTGCCGCCATACCTGGGCATGTTATGGGGTTTGGGAATTCTCTGGATCACCACTGAGATATTACATAAATCAAAGAACGAAGAACACAAACCTATGGTAACCGTAGTTGGGATTCTCCGGCGCGTCGATACTCCCAGCGTCCTGTTCTTTCTTGGTATCCTGCTGGCCGTTGCAGCGTTACAGAGTGCTGGTCATCTGCGTTTGCTGGCAACAGTTCTGGATCAGCATCTTGGGAACCTCTACCTGATCAATGTGGTAATCGGTCTGCTGTCTGCTATTGTCGACAATGTTCCTCTTGTGGCAGGTGCCATGGGTATGTATGAATCGGTTTTTGTGGTCGACCACTACTTCTGGGAGATGCTCGCCTACTGTGCAGGGACCGGAGGAAGTATCCTGATCATTGGTTCTGCAGCAGGCGTTGCCGTGATGGGCATGGAGAAGATCGATTTTATCTGGTACCTTCGGAAAGTATCGGTATGGGCGCTGATTGGCTATATTGCCGGAGCCGCCACCTACTGGTCTATGAATATCTATTTATTTGAGTAAATGGATTTATTCCCCGATGTTTAACCGGAATCCGTTCCCATGGATATTGGCGATCTCAACAGCAGGATCGGGTTTGAGGTATTTTCGGAGGCGGGCCAGGAAGACATCCATACTCCTTCCATTGAAGTAGTTATCGTCGCCCCATATCTTTACAAGGGCCTCTTTCCTGAGAAGGATCCCATCTCTCGACTCGCAAAGCATCCGGAGCAATTTGGCCTCTTTCGGTGAAAGAGATTGAACATGGTCGTCGAGGGTCAGGGTACGGAGGGTAAAAGTAAAGGTAAATTTTCCCACCTGAAAATCAAGCAGCTTGCTTTCATCTTCTGTTAACTGAGCATGACGTTTTAAATCGGGATGAAGCTTTTTAACCTCTTTGGCAAGGGTAAATCCATCCATCTCCGGCATCATCACATCGAGGATACAGATATCAAAAGAATCCTTCTGAACAGCATCCAGTCCCTGTTTGCCATCCTTCTTTAATTCAACCACGTATTCATTCAATTCCAGGTACGATTTCATGATCGACCCAAAATTGGGATCATCCTCAACCAGTAATACTTTAATATTGATGCTCATATGTTGGTCATTTTGTTATTATTTGCCCCTAAATTCCCTGAAGGGGACTTACTCCCCCTTTAGGGGGTTGGGGGGCATCCTTCGTCTTTCGTCACCACCGGCAACGAGATCTCAAACCGACTCCCTTTCCCCGGTTCGCTGAAGAGCTGGATTTCTCCATGATGAGCCAGCACGATGGCTTTTACATAGCTCAATCCAAGGCCGAATCCTTTGATATTATGCACATTCCCTGTTGTTACTCTGAAAAATTTATCAAACACCCGTTTCTGGATATCCTGGCTCATACCCATCCCATTGTCTTCAACCCGGAAGTAAAAAAGCCCGGACCGGTTTCCGGTAGTGATCACAATTTCGGGATGGGAGAGCGAATATTTATTGGCATTATCGAGCAGGTTCATCAACACATTTCGCATATGTTTTTCGCCAGATTTTGATCATCATTGCTGAACCGCTGGATAAATTGCTCCTGGATCACCCAAACGGAGTCAAGTTTCTCAAGTTGGCGAGCTTCCCATTCAAATTGGATATTCACCCAATCGTTTTCCATGTGGATATTGGCCTGGAGTTGATCCATCATGGAGTCGATGGCAACCTGATAGCGTTGGTTTACCTCGTGCTCAGACAGAAACTGTTCATACTGCTGGAGAGCACGATCCGTAGCCCGGAGTCTGACTTTAGGACTGGCCCGGGGAATCCTCTCTTCTTCCCAACGGAAGGTGAAGCCCTGCAAGGCGTCGTGCAGCAGGTTGGAGTCGATCTGACTCTGGGCCAGAGATGAGCTGTCGCTGGCAAGACTCTGGATGAGAGCCCTGATGCTGTCAGAAATCAGGCGGGAACTGAGAAGCAACATGTTCTCGTTGGTTTCCAGCCGGGTAACAGCGTTTCCGAGGGCATCGTTGACACGCTGATTGAATTGGGCTTCCCGGATCCTCATAGCATTTCTGATCCAGAGGTATTGAACCACAATGATACCCATCAATGAAAGACAGATGAAGAGAATGATCAGGGAGAGCCATTTTTTATTCATGCACCAAAATTAATAAATCAAATGGGTCACAATTAGATAATTAACTTTTCATTAACCAACTTTAACGACTCCTTAACAGTTAAATGTCTTTATCCGGGATAGTTTTGTGCCATCACAAAATGATAATTCAGTAGTTTTGTAAATCCTTAATAATTAGAATTATGAAAAAATCATTGTTATTTGTAAAACCGATCATGATCCCCATTCTGGTTTTTGGTTTGACTATGTTATTTTCTGGTAGCCTCCTCGCACAGGATACCGTGGTCGAAAAACCTCGTAAAGTTGTGAAGGTCAAAGTCGACCTGGATGAAGAAGGGGAATCGTTCACCATTGATACATCATACATCATGGAGGAAGAGTTTAATATGGAGGAGTTCGAGGAAGCTATGAAGGAATACAAAGTTCAGATGAAGGATGTGGGGAAATACCTGCAGGAGATGAATTTTTACAGGGGCCACAGGAATCCTCATCGGCTGGAATATCTCCATAGACCCGGAAACAGGTATTTCTTTGGCAGGCCAGAAGGCTGTTATGAACCGGTTCGGATCCATGCCCGAAAAAAGGGGGAGAGCCTTAACGATGTGCTGGGAGATATCCCAATGAGTGCTGTTAAAAGTTACAAGATCAAGGAGACCAAAAACGGCAAACGGATTATCATCGATGTCTCTGATGATGCTTTCATTGGTCACGACGAGGAGGATATCATCATCTGGCACGGTGACATACCGGCCCCTCCGCCTCCCCCAAGGATTAAAAAAGAGGTCTTCATTGAGAAACAAGTTGACAGGGAAGAGGAGCCAGAGTAATTTCTGATTCCCGGAACGCTTCCAAAACCCCGGGAGGTAACTTCATATAACGCCCTATAAAAGTTAGTATCGCTTGCGTGGAGTGTAGTGTGTGTGGAGAAGTTCATGGGATTTATGCCCGAGTGGTTTCACCAGGAACTCCTTGTAGATCTCCTGAACATCTGGATTCTCATGAGATTTTCTAAGGGGCATGCCCATATCTTCTTTGTAGATAGCTTCTCTTCGTTTGGAGCGGATCTCTTTGTTCGTGGGAATAGGCTGCCCACCACCGCCCAAACATCCGCCCGGACAGGCCATGATCTCGATAAAGTGATAGTTGGCTTTTCCCTCCTTGACGTTTTGCATCACCTGCTTGGCATACGCCAGTCCATTGGCAACCACGCATTTCAGTTCCACACCTTCCAGGAATCTAAACTCCGGTTTGGTTTTGGTGATCAGAAGGGAGGCTTCACGGACATCTCCTTCGGTTCCGCGAACCGGTATGATATTGAGATCCTCAAATGGAACTTCCCGTCCGGTTACCACTTCATAAACGGTACGCAAAGCGGCTTCCATCACACCACCGGTCGATCCAAAGATGACACCTGCACCGGTAGAAGCTCCCATGATGCTATCGAAATGATCATCCGGCAGCTTATCAAACTCCAGCCCGGCCTGGGTGATCATGATAGCCAGTTCGCGGGTAGTGAGTACATAATCCACATCTTTGTACCCACTGGAACGCATCTCCGGGCGATCGGCTTCAAATTTTTTCGCCGTGCAGGGCATGATGGAGACGGAAACGATATTCTTCGGATCCAGCTTCCGCTTCTGGGCATAGTAGGTCTTCACCAGGGCCCCGAACATCTGCTGAGGGGATTTGCAGGTTGAGAGGTTGGGAAGCAGCTCCGGGAATGTGTGTTCCAGGAATTTGATCCATCCCGGGGAGCAGGAGGTGGCCATGGGAAGCGCTACCTTCGGGTCCTTGTCCACGAGCGCACGCTTCAGTCTTTCCAGGAGTTCATGACCCTCTTCAATGATCGTGAGGTCTGCCGAAAAGTCTGTATCGAGGACAGAGTTAAAGCCTAACCGTTTGAGAGCGGTCACCATCTTTCCGGTGACGATTTTGCCGGGAGGCATTCCAAGGGCTTCACCCAGCGCGACACGTACCGCCGGTGCGGTTTGTACAGCCACGTGTTTGGTGGGATCGTAAATGGCATCCCACACCTGATCCACATAATTCCGTTCAATCAGGGCACCGGTCGGACAACGGTTCACGCACTGTCCGCAGTTGGTACAAACCACCTCAAAGAGTGGGTGCTCGTAAAAGGTAGAAATCTTCATCTTGTTACCGCGATAGGCAACACCCAGGGCGCTCACGCTCTGCAGTTCCTCACATGTCCTGACGCAACGCTGACAACGGATACAACGGCTGTCATCCTTGATAAGCGCTGAGTTGAACATGTCGATGCTGTACCTCTTTTCAGGCACCAGGTCGAGAAACATGTGATCTCCTGTAAGCATTTGAGAGGCGAGCGACTGCAATTCGCAACTCCCGTTTTTATAACATTTTGTACAGTCGGCATTGTGCTCTGACAACAGAAGTTCCACAATGTGTTTGCGGGCAACACGAACTTTTCCACTATTGGTGTGGATCACCATCCCTTCCGCGACGGGCAGCGCACAGGAAGCCGGCAGGATTCTGGAATGCTCCTCTTCCACTACACACACCCGGCAGTTTCCTGCCACGCAGAGGTCTTCGTGGTAGCAGAGGGTGGGAATATGAATGTTCAGCTTCCTGGCAGCATCCAGGATGGTGGTGCCTTCGTCAACCGATACCTGGATTCCGTCGATGGTTAAATTTACTTTCTTAGACATATCTGATTTCAGTATTTTCAGGTTCATACCTGACTAGTAAATCATCTCCTCTTTGAAGTTGTGGACAATGGAATAGAATGAGTTCGCTACCGATCGTCCGAGGCCACATTTGGCAGTGATTTTCATGCTTTCTGAAAGTTTCATCAGCTGTTCGAGATAACGTGCTGGCTTTTCCTCTTTTTTCACGGCTACAATCCCTTTGCGTAACTGCTGGCAACCGACGCGGCAAGGCGTACATTGACCACACGACTCCTCTTCAAAGAAATCGAGGTAGTTGTGGAGCACATTGTACATGGAACGGGAACTGTTAAAGAGCATCATGGAGCCTCCGGTCGGAACGCCTTCAAAACCGATCACAGTGTCCTTGAATTTTTTCCTGGGAACGCAGAAACCTGACGCACCTCCTACCTGAACAGCTTTTGTATCCCCGTCGCCAAACTCTTCCACAAATTTATCCAGTGGCATCCCCAATTCCAGTTCATAGATCCCTGGGATGGGTGTATCGCCGGAAACCGAGAAAACCTTGGATCCGCGTGAATCCGATGTGCCCAGCAGCTTGAACTGAACCGGTCCGAGTCGCATGATCATCACCACGTTGACGAAAGTCTCCACGTTGTTGATCACCGTTGGTTTTCCCATAAAACCATGGCTGGTGGGGTAGGGGGGTTTGTTGCGTGGCTCTCCGCGGTATCCCTCCATTGATTCAAAGAGTGCGCTCTCTTCCCCACAGATATAGGCGCCACTACCGAGTTTGATCTCAATGGGGAACTCAAATCCCAGTTTGCTGAGGTATTCATTGTATAGTTCCAGCTCACGTATCAGTTCTGGCACGAGGAATTTGTACTCTCCGCGCAAATAGATATACCCTTTTTGTGCGCCGATCACCTTCCCGCAAATAGCCATTCCTGATAAGACCTTCCGGGGGATGCGGGTAAGGATCTCACGATCTTTGAAGGTACCCGGTTCGCCTTCATCGGCGTTGCAGATCACATATTTTTCTTTTCCGGGCGCTTCTGCAGCGAGCTTCCACTTCATGCCGGTAGGGAAGCCAGCTCCTCCACGCCCCTTGAGACCCGACTCCATCAGGTCTTCCAGGATCTCCTCGTTCGACCGTTTCAGGGCGTCGGCCAGGACTTTGTATTTTGCGCTTGAATATTCGCCGAAAATGAGGTCCACTCTTTTCAGTTTTGATTCTGACATAGGATTATCTCCTTTATTCGTGTTATGACTGATTGATGTACTCGCTGATGATGTCGTGAACCCGCTCCGGGGTGAGACCTGTATAAGGTTTCTCGTTGATCAGCATAGCCGGACCTTCATGGCACCAGCCGAGACAGTTGGTCTCCAGCAGGGAAAACTTTTTATTGGGGGTGGTCTCTCCGGCCTTCACCTTTAACATCTCTTCGATCGTTTGTACGATCTGTTTTTTACCATGCATGTCGCAGGTGATGGTTTTGCAGACACGAATCACATACTTGCCTAGTGGTTTGGTAGAAAGGAACGAGTAAAATGTAGCCGTTCCATATACCTGGGCAGCTGAAAGATCCAGCTCTTTGGCAATCTCGGTCATATCGGAGTCTGAAATGAAGTTTTTTACCTCAACAACCCCTTGCAGAATCGGTATCAACGCCGTCCGGCTTCTGCCGTATTTATCCACTAAATCCCTGATCAGATGTTCGTTTGCTGTCATATTTACGTGATTTATGGTAGGTAGAATCAGGGGATCTTGAATTTTTGCGCAAAATTATGATTTGTTTTGTTAATAAAATAACAAATGGAACGCAAAAATAGTAAATATTATATAGTTAATCTGGTTTTATGTTGTATTAACAGGCATGTTTAGTTTAAATGTGAAAAAATTAACAGTACAAGTAATAGGGAAGGGGGGAGAAGGAAGAGGGAAGAAGAAAATGAGGAATGAGAAATGAGGGATGAGGAATAATACCATGGCACCACGGTACTCTATCACCATATAACCAGCAACCAGCAACCAGCAACTACCAACAAGCAACTAGCAACAAGCTCCCTTTATGAGGCGTTGGAGGTAGCCCCTGACCTCGGCCAGGATCTCCGGGTATTTCTCCCGGATCTGCGGACTGAAGTGTTCACTAAACTCCAGATCTTCGACGATCTCGATCGCGATGATCCGGATTTGCTCAGGCATCTCCATGTGTAGCTTTTCACCCAGTTTCAGGGCATTGAGGAAGTTGATATCGTGGAGGTTGGTCAGGTGAAGGGTCTCTTTGAAACTCTCAGGAGTAAGGTAATAAATGGTGCCCGGTATGCCATCCCGCGTCTTGATGGCATCGATGAAGAGCACCTCCCGGTACCCTGTGATCATCTCCAGGATCTCCAATCCTCCCACTGTGGCTGTTTGAAAAGCAAAAAGAGAAGGAGGAGTGTCCTTCTCTAATTGCCGAACAATCCGTGGTCCGATCCCATCATCTGTAAGAATGTCGTTGCCTATACCCAGGACCAAAACAGTTTTGTTCAACGGCATCCTAGGATCTTTTGACCGTTCGGATTGTTTTTCCATCAGTATCTTTAATCACCAGTTCCATCCTCATCTGTCCGGGCAGGGAATGGGTAGCACAGGAGAAGCAGGGATCATAAGCCCGGAACGCCATCTCGATCATGTTCAGGGTCCCTTCCGTTATCTCGGCATCCTTGGTTATCAGTCCTTCCGCTGCTTTTTTGATCGACATGCAGATAGGGGCGTTATTGTTGGTGGTTCCGACGATGATGTTGACCTTGGTTACGATCCCCTTCTCGTCGGTCCAGTAATGGTGAGTTAGCGTTCCCCGTTGAGCTTCCACGATGCCGACTCCTTCCGACGGGACTTTGTCGAGCGGGGCTCGCAGTTTCGTTCCGACAATCTCAGGATCCTGAGCCAGTTCCAGGCAGTGTTCGGCAGAGTAGATCAATTCAACCAGCCGGGCCCAGTGCATCGCCAGCGTGTTATGGACCGGTTTGCCCCCCAAGGTCTTGTACATGAATTCGTACTCTTCCTGGGCGATCGGAGTGGCCATCCCGTCCGCTGCGTTGAGGCGCGAAAGCGGAGTAGCGTGGTAGACGCCTGACTCCTGCCCCTCCACGAATCCTTTCCAGCCAATGGTTTTGAGGTACGGAAATTTGAGATAACTCCAGGGTTCGACATGTTCTGCCACATAGTTCAGGTATTCATTGGGTCCGTATTTGAAGAGCTCTTTTCCATTGGTATCTACTACCCGCACCTTTCCATCGTAAAAATTGACATGGTTTTGTTTGTCAACTAGTCCCATCGAGTGGATCTTCAGTGCATACGGGCCGTTCAGGATAATATCCACATATGTTTTATTTCCAAGGACAACATCTTTGAAGAGGTTCATGCTGAACTTGGCGAAATCGACAAACCCTTCAGCCTTATTAACTATGTCGTCACGTTGTTCACATGTAATTCCTTTTCTAACGCCTCCGGGCAGATTCATCACTACATGGGTCTGATGTCCACCAATCAGAGCCTGGATCTCCTGGGCGATACGGCGTTGCTTAATCACCTCACTTCCAATTGGGATTCCAACCTTTTCAATCACGCCGATGATGTTCCTCACGGATGGATCGGCAGTGGGACCAACTACGAAGTCGGGTGCAGCCAGGGCATAAAAGTGGGCAATATGGCTATGCATGAAATGAGCCATATAAAAAAGCTCCCGGAGTTTTCTGGCTGTTGGGGGCGGTTCAACCCCATATACTGCATCTGCCGCTTTTCCGCTGGCCATATGGTGACAGCCGGGGCATACACCACAGATCTTGGTGACGATCTGGGATAACTCCTCCACCGGGCGTCCTACGCAGAACTGTTCGAAACCCCGTAATTCGGGGACCTGGAAGTAAACATTCTCCACCCCTCCGTCATCATTCAGAAAGATCTCAATCTTCCCATGGCCTTCGAGTCTGGTTATCGGGTCAATTGTAATACGTCTCATACGATTGTCCTCCTTAATATTGATGCAGGTAAACTAAAACGGTAGAATGTACCGGCAGGGTCATCGATATTCTCGACCACTTTTTCGATCTCGTCGTCATTATTGGAGTCGATCATCGTGGCTATTGCCGAGAGCATCTTGGCGCCGGGATCGGAAACTCCTTCAGGAGGGCCGTAGCAACCCCGGCATGGAGCATTCCCGACGATACACCTGACACCACACCCGGCCCGTGTAGCGGGTCCCATGCAGATGACACCCTGCTCCAGAAAGCAGGTCTCCCCATCGTCAACGATATCAATCGGACGGAAAAACCGCTTGACCTTTTTGTTTTCGGTTTTCGTGCGTTTGCACTCATCACACTGCGTTTTTTCCGAAGCGCCGACCACCGATCCTTTCGGAGGTAACTGGGCGCCGGATACAATGGCCATAAATACCTCCAGCAACCGTTCTGTCTGTGGCGGGCAACCCGGCAGAAAATAGTCGACATCCACTACCTGCCCGAGACTTCTGACGTCGTTGTAAAAGACCGGGATTTCCAGGATTCCCTCTTTCACTTCATAGTGAGGCTGCGGGTGGATCTTTTCCGGGTTCACCGTGGATTCACTGTCTTCATAAATCCGTTTAAAAATGGCCTCTTTGGTCGTAAAGTTTGCCAGTCCCGGGATCCCTCCCATGTGTGCGCAGGAGCCATAGGCGACGAGTACTTTTGATTTTTTTCTCAGGAGTTTCGCAAGATGTTCATTTTCACTGTTTCTCACAGCCCCGTTAAACAGGGTGACATCTATGTACTTATCCGGCCACGCCTCGACATCTTTGTACTTCGTATCCAGGGCAATGGGCCAGAAAACGAGATCAGCTACTGCAATGACATCCAGGAGTTTTTCATGGACATCCAGCACCGAAACACAGCATCCGCCGCAGGCAGCTCCCCAGTAAATGGCTAACTTTAGTTTCGGTTTGGTCGAAGTCTCTTCTTTCATGGTCTTTTATATTGCTAATGTTTCTACTACCTCTTTGATTTTACTGGGACCGAGTTCGATGATCCTGGCAGTCATCGAGTCGACCAGTTCAGCAAACTGTTTGCCCTCACTGGCGCTTACCCATTCCAGGCGCAGCCGGTCTTTTTCGATACCCATTTGTTGGATGTACTTCTGCAATAAATGATATCTGCGCATGCATTTATAATTACCTTCGTGGTAGTGGCAATCGCCCGGATGGCAACCGCAGATCAATACGGCATCGGCGCCTTCCCTGAAGGATTTAAGTACAAAGGTGGGCTCAATTCGTCCTGAGCACATCACCCTCACCACCCGGATATTCTGAGCATATTTCATTCTCGATGTTCCGGCAAGATCAGCACCGGTGTAAGAACACCAATTGCATAAAAACGCAACAATTGTTGGATTGTAGCTCATAATTTAAACCTCCTCTTTTTCTAACATTAATGACATTTGCATCAGACCTTCAATCTGAGAGAGTATCTGTTCGTCGGTAAAATGCCTGCACCTGATCGCGCCTGTGGGACAGCTTGCCCCGCAGGTTCCGCAACCCTTGCAGAGGATTTCATTAACGACCGATATTTTCTTTTCTGCATCGTAACTGATGGCAGTGTAAGGGCATACATTGAGGCATGTCTGGCAACCGCAGCAAATCTCTTCATTCACATGTGCTGTTATAACTTCCATCTGGACGGAGCCTTTGGCGATGGTGGCGAGTATTCTCGCTGCAGCTGCTTTAGCCTGAACTACGGAATCGGGAATATCCTTGGGAGCCTGGCAACCGCCGACAATGTAAACTCCATTTGTAGTGGTGGCAACCGGGTCGAGCTTGGGATGCTTTTCGATAAAGAACTGGTTGCCGCATATGCTTATCCCGACCGCATGGGCCATGTCCTTCACATTCTCATGGGCTTCCATCGCCGTCATCAAAATAACGAGGTCGGCAGGAACATCAAATGTCCTTCCCGACAATTTTTCATTTATTTCGATCAGCATATCACATTTATCATCCTTGCCGGCTTTTGCGATCTTTGGCAGATCGTTTTCCTGGTCGAACATAAGGAATTTGATGTTCCTTCTTGATGATATTGTATAAAATTCCTCGCATCCTTTTGCGAATGCCCTCATATCGGCGTACAGCTCGAATATATTGGCTTTGGGCAATTCCGACCGGACCTGGTTTGCATATTTTAATGCGGTCATACAGCAAATTCTCGAACAGTATTCATGCTGGTTCTTGTTTCTGCTGCCGACACAATGAATGATGGCTACATGCTGGGGCTCTTCGCCTTCACGGGTAATGATCTTACCGCTTTTTAACATTTTTTCAAATTCCGAAGAAGTAATTACATTCGGTAATTTTCCGTATCCGTAATTTGTCATGCCTGATGGATCGAAAGCTTTCAGTCCTGTTGCCATGATTATGTTACCGAATTTAATAGCCGTCTCTTTACTGTCTTTTGAATAAACGATTGCCTCAAAGTTCCCGATATAACCGAAAACTTCCTTTATCCCGGAATTGAGAAATACCTCGATATGCGGATTTTTCATAACCCTGTCTATGATGGGGTCGAGCATCTGTGAAGCACTGTTCATGTATGGGAAGGTCAGGTCAATGTCTGCCGTATGGCCTCCCGTTCTTGCTGTTCTTTCAACGAGGAACACTTTCTTGCCGGCATCGGCGATTTCGAACGCAGCAGTAAGTCCCGAAATACCTCCGCCAATAACCAGCGTCGCAGGGTTGACATCAACCGAACGGGAATCAAGCGCTTCATGCAACCTTACCCTGTTGACAGCGGCAGCGACCAGTGATTTGGCTTTTTTTGTAGCTTCTTTCCTGTCAACATGCACCCATGAATCCTGTTCACGGATATTTGACATTTCAAAGTAATATGGATTGATCCCCGCTTTCTGCAAGGCTTTCCTGAAGGTAAGCTCATGCATTCTCGGCGAGCATGCAGCGACTACGATGCGGTTGAGATTGTTTTCTTTGATATCTTTTATGATCAGGTTCTGGCCGGGATCCGAACACATATATTTATAATCTGTTGCTACAACCACATCAGGTAACTTGGATATCTCTTTGGCAACGGCTTCCACATCAACCATGAGGGCGATGTTGGTGCCACACCAGCAAATATATACTCCGATTCTTTTCTCTTCCATAATGTTGAATGTATTAAAATTTACACTTTACTACGGCGTTTTTTGGCCGCTTTAATGACATTTGCAAAATAGACAGCGAAAGGCCTGTAAGCCAGATGTGACCACTTTGAGAATGGCACTTCGATGGTAAGCATGGGTACTAATACCATAAGGTGTATGAGGTATGTAAACCAGGTGGCCACCGGCATTCCGGTCACTCTGAAGAAGTGAAGAAGAATTCCTGTTATCGTTGTCAAGAAAAGTAAAACAAGAAATGTCCAGTCGGTATAATGTGAATATTTGCTGCCTTCCCTTGATTTTTTCCTGCGCTTTATGGTGAAGTAAATAATCCCGGTGAACAACCCGATGGTTGCGATATAACCGAGTAAACGTTGCGGATGCCACCAATCATGAACTTCATTTGTCTGGAACCATTCAAGGAAAAATACGATCATGGTAAAGAGCATGACATAACTCAGCATAAGGAAGAGGTGGATGAACCAATAGAAGCGGGAATCACTATCGCATTTCTTGAACCGGCTTTGCGTCATGAAATGCCATGCCAGGGAAAAAGCGCTTGTGAAATACAAGAAAAATGGCACTTTTAGTTCTTTGTTTCTTAGAATGACCTTGTACCACATATTGAATAAATTGGTGATCAGCAGGAATGCGAGCATACCCGCCATAATCCAGTCGCCGATGTGGATTTTCCAAGCCGGCGCAAGATCGTTGATCATCACTTTTCCGTCTACAACGTATTGCTGGGTATTAATAAAAGGATTTGCCGTGAACCTGATATATAAAATACCGACTACAATGGCAATTCCAATGATAGCGGCAATTTCGAGGGCTTTTGATTTATAGATCAGTTTGCTTATCCCTGTCCAGTCGTAAACGGTAGTGAGCCACCTTCTGAGCGACATCATGAGTTCGCCGGGGTTCGCATCCCTCGGGCAGCTCTTGCTGCAGTCGCCGCAGTAATAGCACATCCACGGTTCAATGGAGGAAGTAAGGTCCTTTTCCAGGCCGATTTGCAACAGCCTTATTTGTTTACGGGGAAACAACACCCCTTTTTCGGTGAGCGGACAGAGGGCGGTGCAATTGCCGCAATGGAAGCAGTCGTTCCAGTTCCCTACATCCACTCCGTAAGTTTTCAGGTCATTGATTAAACCGGGTTCTATACGTTCTTTCATTTGATTATCCTCCAAATTATAAAGTTGAAAGTTCTTTGATATTTGCTTCTACCTGAGCAATATTGACCTTTTTGTCGAAAGCGCTGATTTTGCCCTTTATAATGCTTTGGATCACCTTCGCGGCAGCGGCAGAAGCCTGTGCCACGGTGTCAGGGATATCTTTTGGCCCCTGACAGGCACCCGCGATGCAAATACCGGCGGTAAATGTACCCACCGGGTCGCTGTTGCTGTTTCTCTCCACCAGCCAGCCTTCGTCCGACACTTTCAAACCGAGCATTTCGCTGAGTTTTTTGGTATCTTCGTGGGCTTCCATTCCGACGGCTAAGATCGCCATGTCGACTTCCTGTTCGATGAGGTCGTCGCGTAAGATATCTTCAGTGCGAAGCAGCAGTTTGCCGTTCTTCTCTTCGATCTTTGCGGTCCTTCCGCGTATAATCTGAACCCCTTCGTGCTGAATGCGCTTGTAGAACTCTTCATAACCTTTGCCGAAGGCCCGCATATCGATATAGTACTCGTAAACAGAAGCGTTGGGCAGTTTTTCATGCACCAGATGCGCGAGTTTTAAGGAATACATGCAGCAAACGCGTGAGCAGTATTTGTTGTAATGAATATCACGGCTGCCTATACAATGGATGAGTGCAATGCTCTTTGGTTCTTCGCTGTCGGGTGAAAAACCCCACCTACCTTTTTTATCCTGGCTGCGTAACTTGATCTTGCCGCCGGTTGGGCCAGAAGCATTGACGAGCCTTTCAAACTCAAGGCTGGTAAGCACATTGGGATACTTACCGTAACCGAAGACTTCGATCTTCTTGGCATCAAAGGCCCGGAAACCGGCAGCGACGATGATATTTCCAACTTTAATCTCTATTTCAGTGTCCTTTTCATCGAGGTTGATGCAATTGACAACGGGGCATGCTTTGACGCAAACACCGCATTTCTTTTCCTGCACCCATCTGCAATGTTCTGCATCGATGAGATACTTGTTGGGGACCGCCTGTGGGAATGGTATGTATATGGCTTTGCGGGTTGTGGTGCCGTAATCGAATTCGCTTTCAATTACGGAGGGGCACTTTGCGGTGCAGTTGCCGCAACCGATACATGTCGCCAGGTCCACGCGGCGGGCTTTTTTAAGTATCTTCACGTGGTAGTCCCCGGGAACCCCAGATACAGAGAGTACCTCGCAGTATGTAAGCAGATTTATATCGTCATGCTGGCCTATTTCCACCATCTTAGGGGTGAGGATACAAGCCGCACAATCCAAGGTGGGGAAGGTCTTGTCGAAGGTCGCCATGTGGCCTCCGATGGTGCCGGTCTTCTCGAGAAGGAACACCTTGTTGCCACTGTCGGCGATCTCGAGCGATGCCTGTATACCTGCAATCCCGCCGCCGATCACAAGGGTATCGGGGTTAACGGAGTATTCAGGCGCGGGTAGGGCCTTTTCGAAATCGATATCATGGGCAACTGCGGCAAGCAAAGCCTTGGCGAGTTCCGTGTCTTCACGTTTTGTGGCATTGATCTCGTTGAAGCTGCATAGTTTGACATCAGCGGGATCATTACTGGCCATCACCATGGCCTTTGTGAAGAAATTCTTGTAAAGGCCAGGTTGATCGCCCGCCAGGATGAGGCGCTTGATCTCCTTTGCACGGATTTTCTCTGAGAAGCCCTGAATGTCATTTAACGGAATATCCGAAGAATTCCAAATGACTGACACTCCCTGCATCTTTCCGGCATAGGCAGATATGTCTGAATAATCCAGACCATTTCCATTCCGGTTTTCAGGCCAGTGGAAATAAATAGCTGTTTTTTTATTTTCAAACATAAGAGTAGTTATTATTTTTTTCACTGAATTCTTTCAGGTTGCATTGAATGATGTCTACTGTCGTACTTTTATCGATTTATCTGTGAGTGCGATAATTTCATCTTCGGCATCATCAAGTAATCTGCAAAGCACTACCAATATCTTGTGAGAGGTAGAAGGGTACCGGGCCATCAACCTGAAAAATTCATTTTTGGGGATATAATCAATCAGCGCATCTTCCAGCGCTACAGCGGTGGCTGTGTGCTTCTTGTTTCTTATCATGGAACATAAGCCAAGATAGCAGTCGGCAGTGACCACACTGTGGGTCGTCTCATTTCCAGCCTCACCCTTTTTGATAAGTTTCACTATTCCTTCCCTTAAGAAATAAAGCCCCGAAGGATCTGTATCTTCGTAGTACAGGACATCGTTGGTAGCGTATTTACTCGTGCGTACTTTTTTGCAGGAGGTAAAAAGAACATTCATATCAGTGCCCTCTCTGTTTAAAAAAAATGATAACCTGAAATCTATGTCACCTGATTTTCTTGTACGTGTCTCCGGCATATTATTCATTTTTCGGCAGTAAAATTGCTCTTATAATTTGAAATACTTATGGGTAAGAACCCACAATTTTACTGTCGGTTTTTACCCATTTTGACTGGATATTTATCTCCCTTTTGCCTGTTTTTCAAACACATATAATAAAGGGAGAAATCCATGAATTGTAAATTTTTTTTATGGCATTCAGGTAAAAAAATTGTACTTTTGAAATGACAAATCAGATAAGAATGAAAGTACATTCTTCTGATGGAACAAAATAACAATTAAATTTATTTTAATTAAAAAAATAATATATGAAAATTTTAGTTGTAGATGATGATCCGGATATCATCAACGCGCTTAGGGTGATCCTTGAGAATCAGCAGTACACGGTGATTGCAGCGTATAATAAAAATGAAGGAATGGAAAAGGCAAAAAGAGAAATTCCCGATCTCATGATACTTGATGTGATGATGGAGGCTATGTCCGATGGGTTTGACCTTGCCAAAGAACTGCGTAAGCTTTCTGAGTTTAAGAAAACTCCTATAATCATGCTCACCTGCATTGACAGCGTGACCGGAGTGAATTTCAGATCTGCGTTTGGCAATACTGAAATGTTGCCTGTAGATGCTTATCTCGAAAAACCGGTTGCTCCGCATGAATTGTTGGCGGAGATTGATAAACTTATTCCAAAGAAAACCTAATTGGTTTTTTTTCTAAAAAATATCCGTTTTGTTAACGGGGTTTACTGGCTAATCAAGCTAAGGTGGTTAGCTATCGGCTGGGTAGTTCTGGCTTCATTTTCAGCCGGTCATTTTTTTGGTTTACCGGTTCAGTATGAGGTATTTTATTCCGTTTGTGGAGCGCTTGCCTTAGAGAACCTGGTTTCTTTATTTATCATGTATTTTTTTAAAAAAAGAAAAAATGAGAAACTATCGAAAATTGCCGGATGGCTCATTAACTTTCAGATTTCTTTTGATTTTCTTGCGCTGACAATTTTGTTGCATTACTCGGGAGGTATTGAAAATCCCATCTTCTTTTTCTTTACGTTCTATATTGTCATTTCCAGTGTTTTGCTTTCGCGACGTAATAGTTACATACAAACCACCTTTGCCCTTATTTTGCTGTGGCTTTTAGCATATCTTGAATACTCCGGGACTTTTAATCATTACAAACTTTGGTTTGAAAGGACTGCCGGAAATAAATTGTATCTGGATAAATCTTTTCTCATTGAAACACTTACTATTTTTACTTTGACCTCCTATCTGCTCGTTTATATGGCAAGTTACATAGTCGGCCTTTTGCGCAAGCAGGAAAAGGCCTATCATGAAGCAAATCTTGCACTTCAGCAACAGGATAAAATAAAAGATGAATATATTTTACGTGTGACGCATAATATCAAAGGGCATCTTGCCGCCATACAAATGAATCTTTCTATAATGGCGGATAATTCTATAAAGGCTTCTGAAGAGATTAAGACCGATTTTGTATGTTCTACCCAAGCAAGGACACAGAAGTTGACTCAATTTGTTGACGACCTTCTGAAATTAACCCAAATGCGCCTTAATGATAAGTTGGAAACGGAGACTTTTTCGTTGAGAAAGCTGGTTGAAAGCATTTTGCCAACCATAGTGAGTAGTGCAGATTCTAAATCAGTACATTTCAGGTATCATGTTGATGATGAGGTGAATGAAATGATAAGTAATCCGACTTCAATTGAAGAATTGCTTGTCAATTTGCTGGGCAATGCCATCAGGTATACTCCTGAAAACGGCTTGGTAGAATTGATAATAAAGAAAGAAGAAAGAAATATTGTTTTTGAAATTTGCGATTCGGGGATCGGTATTCCTAAAGAAGAATTACCCAACATCTTCAGTGAGTTTTACCGCGCGAGCAATGCCAGGAAATTTGTTAAAGACGGGACCGGTTTGGGACTTGCAATAGTAAAATATATTGCACAGCATTGGGGCGGAAATATTAAAGTTGATAGTTCGGAAGGCAAAGGAAGCAAGTTCACGGTGGTATTACCCGAAAAATATAAAGGCGTTGATAAAAAGACAAGTTTGTTTAAATAGGGTTTTGAGATAATTCTTAGCTGATACCCTCATAATAAGTTACCGGGAGGCTTATTGTTGTTTTCAATCTTTACCAGTTTATGCCGGATGGAATAAAGTATCAGATTGATAGTATTGTCCATATTGGTTTTGCTGATAAGATTGGATTTATGCCGCTCAACGGTTCGGCTGCTGATAAAAAGTTTTTCGCCGATTTTATGGTTCGGGTATCCTTTACAAATCAGGTCGAGTACTTCGAGTTCACGCTGAGAAAAGTGTGGTATTTCGTTTTTTTCTTTATGGCGTTCCCTGATAATATCCCTTGTAAAGTTAACCAGCAACTCCTGCGAAAAATAATTCCCGCCTTTGGTAACTTTTTCTATGGCCGTTTTAAAATCGTTGAAACCGGAATTTTTCAGCATAAAACCTTCAACGCCGGCGAAGATCATTTTATCGAAATACTCGAGTTCGCCAAATGTGGTTAATGCGATAATTCTGAGGTCGGGGTATTTCTGAAGGGCATTCTTTGTCGCTTCCACGCCATCGAGAACAGGCATATTGATGTCCATGAAAATAATATCAGGATGGGTAGTTTCAAGTATTCCAAGAAATTCTTTGCCATTCGAAGCTTCACCAACGATCTCTACGTTAGGTATCATGCCCAGCAATAACTTCAGGCCCATCCGGAATATTTCATGATCGTCGACAACTATTATTTTATAATTTTCCATTTTTCGTTAACTCCTGGCCAAATAAATCAGGTCCAGTTACGATTAATCAGCAAATTTAATTTTTTTCGATATGTAAAATAAAAAAACTACAATTTTACTTTTATCCATACTTCGGTACCCGATTCCTGTGTGCTGTTAAAACGGCAGGTTCCGTTGATTGCATTTACACGGCTGATGATATTGGATAAACCCATGCCTTTGTGCGTATCGCTTTTGTAGGTTTCCTGGAAATTGAACCCGATGCCGTCGTCGGAATAGTTTAGCAAAAGGCATTCATTGTCCCTTGTGAAGTATATGGATATTTTTTTTGCCGAAGCATGTTTCAGGGTATTGTTGATTAATTCGTTCACGATCCGGTAAATGGTCACTTCAATGTCTTTGCTTATTCCCTGATCCGAAAAATTCCCTGAAACCAATGAAACCTTGATCACTCCTGTACTATTCAATTTTTCGCACATAGAGTTTATGGCAGCAATAAGGCCAAAACGGCTGATAACACTTGGCCGCAGGTTGTTCGATATTTCTTTTACGCTCAAGGATGCTTCGCTTGCCAGACCCTTGATATAATTCAGAAGTTTTTGCTTTTCAGCATTGCTGACCTTGCCCGATTGAATAATGTTGATGTAAATTTCAATGCTCGTTAAAAGCGGCCCGATGCCATCATGCAGGTCTTTGGCAAATCTTTCTTTTTCTTTTTCTTCAGCTTCAAGAATTGCATTCAGGATTTTTCTTTCCATTTGCTTGCGCTCGGTGATGTCGCGTGCGATACTGAGAATTGCTTTTCTCTTGCCGTAATCAATGATCCTGCTTTTGATCTCCACGGGAATTCTTTTTCCTTCTTTGCTTACATGTTCGGATTCAAATACCAGCGAACCTTCTTTTTTGAGGGTTTCGAGCAGCGATTCAACTATATCACCGTATTTGTCGGGTTTTATATCTTTCACCTGCATCTTGAGCAGTTCTTCCCTTGAATATCCGAGTGCATCGCAAATCACCTTGTTCACTTCAAGGAAGTTTTCTTCAAAATCTATTACATATATTTCGTCGCTGCTGTTCTCGAACAGCGATTTGAATTTAAGTTCAGCTGAATTTTTATCAGTCATTCACAACCTTAACTCAAATTTCCCTGAAGACAATAAGAAATCCCACCTTTTCAGCTTTCATGTACCTGGGGGATGCGGACAATTCAATGGGTATGGCGACTTGGTTCCTTAGAATATAGAACCCTTTTTTCGATTTATAAACCAAACCAAAGTTGACAATGTCAAAATCGGGCCAACTCTCAGGTTCAAGCACTTTTCCGTTTTCGTCCCTGAAATAAATTAGTTTGGTCAGGTCCCTGCCGATGACTGTATGGCAGTATTGGCCGAGTATCTTTTCAGCAGCGGGATTGATATGAAGTATGCGCCTGCGGATGTCCAACATGATAAGGCCTTCGTTCATAGTGTCGGTAACGCTCTGTAACTGATCCCTGCTATTTTTAATCGCCCTGATGCTCCGGCTTATGTAATAAAGTAAAGAAAATACAAGAACCAGAAGAATAGTTACAAGAAGCAATTTTTCAACAAAATCCCTGTGATAATCGCTTATCGTCGGATCATTCATGTACCCCAGCAGGTAAGCTGCTTGTTTGCCTTCATAGTTCAAAACAGGCATGAATGTTACGATCAAATGCTTGCCCTGAATAGTGACCGGCAAAGCAAAAGGTTTATCCGGATGGATTCTTTTTAAAAATTTTTGACTTAGATTGCTGTCAATTTTTAAAATTTCTCTTGCTGACAGATCAAATAAACTCATTTGCCCGTTTGTCGGCAACAAGTTGTCATCCGTTAAATATACAGTGTCTAAATTACTGACAGAAAATTTTAATTTTTCTTCAGGGAACACCGTTTTATCAATAATTCTTTTATTTAAAATAATGGTGAAGCATTGTCCGAATATTTTTTCCATTTCAGCAATGATCGACTGGGATGAAATGCCGATCTCAACACTGCCGATATGTGTTGCATCTGAAAATAAAGGATAAATGTACCTGTAACCATGATAAAAGCTCCCTATCTCATAACCCTGTACAGGAGTTTTTTCCGTATTTGCTTTTTTTATTGAAAGCCTTGAGCATGCAAGGTTATCGCCGAATTTATCGGGATCATAGAACCTTAAAAAGCTTAAACAATCGGGCAATTGAAAATGAAGGTTAATGTTGTTGGTTTCGTGCAGATTCTTAAATGTCGGGTAGAGTTTATCGAACAACTCTTTTCTAGCTATTGCTTTTTCCAAACTGTCGGCGCCGGCGGTTTTCTTAAAAACATCAATCACTGCGGGTTTATTTATTATTTCGGAGAATATGGTTTGAGATATTGAGCTGTAACCGCTGATAATAGCAGAATAGGCTATCTGAACTTCCCGGGTTTTCTTTTCAAGATACTGTACGGATTTTCCTGCGGTACTGTAATGCAGATATAAAACAGCAGCAAGTTCAATAATGATAAAGATCAGAATGAAAATAACAGTCTTTAAATAGTTAGATTTCATACGCTGATTTTATTTGCAAATTAATCATTTAAAATCATCCTGAAGTTCTTTTGCAAAGAAATATGGAGGTCGGGAAAATTTTGGTTTGCCGTATAAAACGTTTCTTCCACCTGTTTCAGGAAAAGTTGTATCTCGTCAACAGGCACATCAGTCAGTTTATCAGTTGGTTCGCCCGCAACCGCATCTACGGATTTCAGAAGTTCGAAGTAATCTTCGGCTTCGTCAATGGTAAGTTGAAGGACAATATTTATATAATCGTAAATCTCCAGCTTTGCTTTTTTTTGATAATTCTTTGAAATCACCATGTCTTTGATTATACTAACCAGTGTTTGTAAAAAATCCGTTATTTCTATGATGTCATAATGATTCCGGTACCAGCGGTAAGTAAATATCTGGGTATAGTTCTTAATCAATTGCCTGTCTTTACTTTTGATCGTCATAGCCATTAATTGGTAAAAAAGTGTCACGATCCATTTCAGCTCTTTTACATCTGTTTTCCTGAAATTGGGGAAACGGAGCCTACTGTCGGGCGAAAGGATAAGATAAACCACCATTTTATCTATCAGGGTAGTGCGCAATTCGATAAGGTCATCATACATGATGATGTTAGGACGATAAGCAATCTTGGTCAACATGGCTTCGTTTCTGTAACTCCATTCTACCGGGTTGTTCCTCTTATGCTCAATCATAAAAAGCAGCCGCCGAAGCACATCGAGCCTTCGGATG
Source organism: Bacteroidales bacterium (assembly GCA_016783865.1). Next base: position 10,128 of record JADHVS010000002.1, on the reverse strand, counting down.
GGTTCCCAGTTCAGCGCTTTGGACGTTTCCCCATTCTCTACAATCAATTTTTTATCAATATATTTCATCATCCAAAGACATTCAAAAGGTTCTTTTCTGATCATCTTACCGATAATGGTCCGTGCCATGACGCCGGGAACGGCAAGATATTTCGGCATGTTAAAAGAGCGCATGCCTTTGCCATAAAAGTAACGTGTTGCCGAACTGAAGAGATCATTGTGCGAGACGGTCCCGCCCGGACTGGCCACGTATATGCCGCTTGAGGGTAACTTATCGGTAATCTCTATTATTCTGAGAAGGAGTTTTATCAGATCGCTGATGTGTAAATAGGTTATTGATGTTTCGCCTTTACCGCCAATGATCCTCGAATTCCATTTTTTCGAAAGCCAGGTATCGAGAAATTTATATAAGGGAGGATATTCGCACCAATCGCTGAAAATGGCCGCAAAACGTATGATGCTGCATGGAAATGAACCGGAGAACTCCATTACCATTTCCTCGCCTTTCCTTTTGCTGTGCGCATAAGGAAAATCGGCATCAACAGGTGAGTTTTCATCAACGACTGTGTTAAAGTCATCTGAAAATCTGCATGCTGCAAGCGAACTGGCAAAAATGAATCTTTTAACGCTTAGTAATTTGGCAAGGTTCAGAATATTGAGTGTTCCATTTACGTTGGTGTCTTCATATTCCGGCCCGTCTTTTAATGTAAAGTCGTAAAATCCGGCAAGGTGAATTACAAAATCGGCTCCACCAAGTTTTTGGATACTTTCGGTAATTTCTTTTACATAATTGCTGTTGGCTATGTCTGCCTGTGTCCAAAAAATATTCTTATGCAAGGGGACACCGGCTTCTTGTTGCGAACGCCGGGCAATGCAAAACAAACGAAAATCATTGACAACAGCAGAAATAAAGTGTTTCCCGATAAAACCGGAAGCACCGGTTACTAAAATAGATGGGAGCCTGTCGTTTTTTTCTGCCATTTCGGCATTATTTGGCATTTTTTATTATCAATAACTCGATAAAAAATCGCGTGTATTAACAAAGGTATGTAAAAAATCAACGAACTATTGATGATCAGAGGTCATTCTTAGTGATGGATAAATATTTTATGTGGATTTATATCTTACATTTTTATAATAATAATAAAGTATGAATACGACCAAACCCATTAAAAAATCGACTGCACCTGATGCAATAATGGTCCATATTTTCTGAACAATAAAAAAATACAGGAACAAGAATATCGTAGCGATCATTTTAGCTGTTACCGTCATAATGACCATTGAGGATGATCTTGTAAAACTATAGGCTGCCCATAGGTAAACAACGCTCATGATAATATGGAAAACGCCTCCCTGCGCCCTGAAAAAATTTGCATCCCAAACCTGATAACCGAAGAATGGCATAAACTCAGCAGGCATAAAGATCAGTAAAAGGCCGATGATAAACGAATGAAGTGCAACCAACCAAAGCAGTACCCGAAAAATAGTTTCAATTATTTTTATCTTATTATTCATTTGAAGTTTGTTTATTTATAATCTCATTTATTCTTCTACAAGCTTCCGGTATTGCATCCATTAATTTCTTTGAGATAGAAGTAGTAACCTCTTCCGGAATATGTTCTACCTGACAAGCAATAATGACAATATCAACGTTACAAAAATCTTTCAATTCTTTTAACAGATTTGAAGTTGGAAGTTGATGCATAGAGAAATCATCAATCTTCTTTTCAGGAATTTCATCTATGGGAAGTTCAACTATTTCACCGGGTGTTTTTCCGGCATCTATAGCATCAACGATGATAATTTTTTCTGGTTTTTTTTCACTGAGAGAAATATCAAACAGGATATTTCTTACTTGGCTCCCTGCATTTATGACACTTACATTTTCAGGAAGTGTATGTTTTTTTTGGAGTTCTTCAGCGACGTAAGGCCCAAACCCATCATCACCAATTAAAATATTACCGCATCCTAAAATAAGAATTTTGCAATTACAATAAGAAGGTATATTCTCCATAAAAAAAATAAGCACAGTGTTAAATGTATTATTTCACTTAAACACTGTGCTTCTAATTTTCAATTCATAATTTTCCCTAAAAATTCTTCAGTGTATCAAGCAATTCGCCTTTGTTATCTACAATATCAATCTTAACCGCAAGTCGTCCGTCAAGATCATGAGTTGCACAGGAAAGACAAGGATCGTACGCTCTGTAACACATTTCAATTTTATTGATCATCCCCTGGTCATACTTCCCGTTTTTTATCAGGTCAACAGCCGCTCTTTTAACTGACATATTTATAGGTGCATTGTTATGAGTTGTGCCGACTATGATATTTACATTTGTTACTAATCCCTGTGCATCGGTTTCATAATCATGGATTAAAGTTCCTCTCGGCGCTTCTACACTGCCAATTCCTCTTGCTGCTCTTGGTTTTACCGGCACTCTTATATCTTTTGAAAGAATCGCCGGGTCTTTCAACAACTGAACTGCATATTCTGCATTGTAGAGCAATTCAATAAGCCGTGCCCAGTGATAAAGAAGAGTCAACTGAACCGGTCTTCCAAATTTCTCTCTGAATTCTGTAAATTCTTTCTGTGCAAGCGGTGTTCCGATTTTGTCACAAACATTTAGTCTTGCAAGTGAATTTGTCCTGTATACGCCAACCGGGTTATCCAGATCCATAGAAAGTTTGCCAACTTTCTTCATATATGGAAATTTCATATATGTCCAGGGTTCAACATGTTCCCCAATATATTCAGTATAATCCTCACATTTAAAATCTTCATATTTACCCTCTGCATCCATCATCCTGAATTTTCCATCATACAGTTCAAGTGTTCCATCATCAGTGACTGTTCCTAAAAAACCTGTTTTTATTACACCAAGTGATGTAACCACATCAAGATAATCCGGGAAAATATTATTCTTTGCAAAATCAATGGAGAATTTTGCAAATTCCAAAACCTCTTCTGCCAAAGGCAATGCAGTATCTCTTTCTTTTTCAGTCAATGGTTTACTGAAACCGCCTGGTACAGCAGTTACCGGGTGTATTGCTTTTCCTGACACGATTTCCAGCATTTCCGCACCGAGCCATCTTGAACGGACAACTTTCTTTGCAATATCAGGGACTTTTCCTGCTATTCCAATAACATTTCTAACAGATGGATCAGCATCGGGTCCCATCACGAAATCTGCACCTGCCAGGAAATAAAAATGCAATATATGCTCTTCACAATATGCAATGCTATTGCATAGTTCTCTGAGTTTTTTTGCAGCAGGAGGTATTTGAACCCCAAATACTGCATCATTTGCTTTTGCGGATGCCAGATGATGTGACCAGGGACATACACCGCAGATACTTGTGACAATCCTTGGCAATTCTTCAACCGGTTTTCCAATACAGAATTTTTCAAAACCACGCAGGTCAAGTTGCTGAAATTTCACATCTTCAACATTACCTTCATCATTGAGTAATATTGTTATTTTTGCATGCCCTTCAAGTCTTGTTACCGGATGTATAACTATTTTTTTCATATTATATCCCCCTTTTTTAATTTTTCTTTGGTATTGGTCTTAATCTTCCTTGTGCACCAACATATCTGTTGAATGTTGCGGCTCTGTCAGGAATCTCCCGTGCATTTAGTCCGATTGATGAGATTGCGCCCATCATATCAACCATTGGATTTGCATCTTTTCTTATGGGTCCAAAGCAACCTCTGCAGGGCATAAGACCTTTAACACATCTCGGAATATGAGGCTGTTCATCACCACTTGTCATATAGCAACCTGTTTTTGTGACCGGGCCTAAACACAGAAATCCTTTTTCCATAAAGCATCTGGAACCAACCAATTCTTCTTTTTCTAAATCAAGCATACTTTCAAGTGGTCTCTTTAAAGTCACAATTGCTTTCTTTTCACGCGTTACAGGACAGTCATCACAAACACTTCTTTCAGGCAGTGCATATGGTTTTCCTTCGAGAAGTGAAATCAGCGCCTGTGCAACAATCTGCGGGGCTGTAGGACATCCCGGAAGATAAACATCAACCTTTACAACTTCGTCAACAGCATATACTTTGTCAAGCAGTGGTGGAATATCTTGATTTGGTGTGTCGGCGCTGTCTGTTGAAACAGATCCTCTGTAAACTTTGTCATATAGTTCCTGCAACTGAAATTGATTTGCCAATGCCGGTATTCCACCGAAGCAAGCACAAGAACCAATGGCAATTAATACCTTACACTTATTTCTCATCTCATGTACAATCTCTTTATGTTCTTCATTCCTCACTGCACCTGAGATTATTCCAACATCAGCGTCGGGAATTTCTAATTTGTCTTTTTCTCCTGTCTGTCCAAAATATTTATGGTCTACCAAAACCGGCATATGGACAAACTCAAGTTTTGGTAATAAATCAAGCAGCGGCTCGCCAATATCAAGTATTGTTACCTCACATCCACCGCAACCTGCTAACCATTCTTCTGCAATTTTTGCTGCCATAATTTTTCCTCCTTTTCTTTTAATTTTTTTCTACAATAACTTCACTAACTACTCTTCGGGTAAATAGAAAATATTTCTCTTCTTCCTGAATTATCTGGGTTTCAAAATTGTTCGTCTCATACTCAGCTTTCATTTTTTGCACATCATTTCCATTCTCATGAGTTTTACCATCCCACATAAACTTTTTTCCGTCAAAAAATTTTACATTATCCATATGTCTGTTTTATATCGTATTTTTTTTTTGTTAAAAATAAATCTTTTATAACATTATATCTAATTTTTTCACCTTTTTAATAACATATTCTGCAAAGAACTCTATTTATTTTCATAATGGTGGCTAAACCTTATATGGACTAGGGCCTAAATTTTTTATCTCTTCTGTAAATTCCTTCATTACTTGGGCAAATCTTGGACCTTCTGATGCTGATACCCATTCAAGTCTGAATCTTTCCTCCTCAATACCAAAATCCTGTAACATAAGTTTAATGGCGTCCGCTCTGCTTTGTGCTGTTAAATTTCCTTCGAGGTAATGACAATCCCCTATATGACATCCGCAGATAATAACACCGTCAGCACCTTTTGTTAAAGCATCAATTACTAAGTTAGGATGAACCATACCGGAGCACATAACACGGATGATGCGAACATTTGTAGGGTATTGTAATCTTGAAATGCCTGCAAGGTCAGCACCTGCATAGGAACACCAGTTACAACAGAATGATAGAATTATTGGGTCAAAATTATTGATCATAGATTATTCTCCTATTCTACAGGTTGTAATGCTGCTACAACTTGTGCAGCTATTTGTTCCAGTTTAAAATTTCTTACATAAATACCTTTCTTTGGGCAGGTTGCCATACAAGTTCCGCAACCTTTACATAAGGATTCATTTACTTCAACAGTTTTCTTAATTGAGCCTTCTCTCATATATTCAAACAATGTTAGTGCTTTATATGGACACGGGTCAATACAGTATGCGCATCCGTCGCAATTTTCATCTACTACATGAGAAATTGCTGCCTCAAGTTCTATTTCTTCTTTAGAAATTATTGTGCTTGCCCTTGAAGCAGCAGCAAAAGCCTGGGCTATACTTTCATCTACTGTTTTGGGAAAGTGAGCGAGACCGCACAGGAAAACACCTTCTGTAGCAAAATCAACAGGACGAAGTTTCATATGAGCTTCTAAAAAGAAACCCTCCCCTGTTAAGGGGACCTTGAGTTTCTGGGCAATGTCTTTGACATCGTCTCTGGGAACAACTCCAGCGGAGAGGACTAAAAGATCAGTCTTTATAGAAAATTTAGCATCAAGAAGTGGAGCATACATTGATACTTTCAATTGTCCATTAATCCGTTCTACTTCTGGTCTTTTATCAGCATCATACACGATGAATCTTACACCAATTTCCCTTGCTTTGGTATAGTACCCTTCATTAAATGAGTAAGTTCGCATATCCCGGTAAAGGATATATACGTTAGTGCCAGGGCTTTTTTCAATAATCTTTAGTGCATTTTTAATTGCCTGTTGGCAGCAAATCCGACTACAGTATGGTCGCGTTTCATCGCGTGAACCAACGCACTGAATCATAACTATTGTTTGAGATCTGGGTTTAGAAAATAAAAGTTCTCCGTTTGCCAGTTTTTCTTCTAATTCCGTTTGAGTTAAAACACTTTTATCCTTGCCGTAAAGATATTCAGTCGGAGTATATTCCTCGGCACCTGTGGCAACAATAACAACCCCATGATTAACAGTGTGAACACTACCGTTGGACATAAATTCCGTTGAGAAATTACCAACCGAACCTTCGATTTTAGATATTTGTGAATTAGTATAAATATGGACCTTATGGTGATGTTGTGATCTATCTATCAATGAACTTAATCCTTTTTGAGGGTCATCACCGTTTATCAAGAATTTCACTCGTTTCAGATTACCACCCAGCGTATCACTTTTTTCTAATAGATACGTCTCAAAACCTTGTTCTGCTAAATTTAGCGCTGTTGTCATACCGGATACACCACCGCCAATTACAAGAGCATCCCTGTTAATTTTTAACTTTTTTCTGTAAAGTGGCTCAATAAGCCGGGCTTTTGCCAGTGCCATCCCAACTAAGTCTTTAGCCTTCTTTAATGCAGATTCAGGTTCGTGCATGTGAACCCATGTACACTGGTCCCTGATATTTGCCATCTCAAAGAGGTACGGATTAAGACTCGCCTCACGAATGGTGCTCTGGAATAAAGGTTCGTGTGTTCTCGGTGTGCAGGAAGCGACAATCACACGATTAAGATTATATTCCTTTATTGCCTGCATAATTTTTTCTCCCGACTCAGTAGAGCAAGTGTAAAGATTATCCTCTGCATAAACCACATTAGGCAGGGTCCGGGCATACTCAACAACTTCTGGAACATTTATCACACCCCCGATATTTTTCCCGCAATGGCAGACAAAAACTCCCACTCTTGGCTCTTCTCCAACTACATCTTTTTCGGGCGGGTATACTTTTTCCTTCACTAATTTACCTTTTTCTGTAGAAAGGAGCGAAAGTGACCTGGCAGCAGCAGCGCTCCCTTGCATAACGCTTTCAGGAATATCTTTTGGTCCAGTAAATACACCGGTTATAAAAATACCTTCCTTTGGAGAATCAACAGGAGCAAATGAACTGGTTTCACAAAAGTCATACTTATTTAATGTAAGGCTGAACTCCTTGGCAAGTTCCTTCGCATGGCTGGGAGCGGTCAAACCGGCTGACAGGATAACCAATTCATATTCTCCGGATAATTTCCTGTCATCTTCAGCCAGATAGTCAATTATGAGATTATGGGTTTCAGGTACTTCTTTGATGGAAAGTGGCCGGCATCTTATGTATTTTATTCCGAGTTTTTGCGCCCTTACATAATATTCTTCAAAACCCTTGCTAAATGCCCGCATGTCCATATAGAATATATCACACTTTAATTTCTCACCCTCATGCTCTTTAGCTATGATTGCCTCTTTTGTTGCATACATACAACAGACAGCAGAGCAATAATCTCTTTCAAAGTCGCGTGAACCAACACACTGAATCCATGCAATTTTCTCTGGCGCTGTCTTATCAAAAGGTCTTAAAATCTTTCCCTGAAATGGCCCGGAAGCAGAAAGGATTCTTTCAAATTCAAGTGCTGTTATGACATTTCTGAATTTTCCATAACCATAATCTGGTTTTAACTCAGTATTAAATTGATTATATCCTGGCGAAAGAATAATTGCCCCAACATTCAATTCAGATGTTTGTTCTTTTTGTTCATAATCAATTGCTTTTGCTTCACAAACTACCTCACAGATTCCGCATACATCATAATTTAAGCGGAGACAAGTGTTATTATCAATAGCAGGTTTATTAGGAATTGCCTGAGGATATAAAACATAAACAGATGCTCTTTCGCTCAATCCTATATTAAAAGAATCCGGAATAGGTATTGGAAGTCTGTCGCTTGTGAAGGATTGCACTTTTTTACCTACAGGGCAAATAAAGTTACAGGCACCGCATGTCCAGCACATTTCATTATGTTTACCAAAAGGAGTTTCCTGTTTCTTTCTCGGACCTCTGCCTGTAAACCCGATTGCGCTTCTACCCATTCGCTGTTCACACATACGCACACAAAGTCCGCAAAGGATACAATCTTCATTTTTCTTCTTAATTCTCGGTTCTTGAACACCATATTCAGCAGCAATCTTTTTTATCGCCTCTGAATCAGGACATCTTGCAAGAAGCAGTTCCGCAACAACTTTTCTCGCTCTGATTATCCTTTCAGTATTCGTGAATACAGTGATCCCACTACTAGCAGGATAAGAACAGGAAGCCTCTAGTGATGAAGCCCTTCCCGGAAGCTGAACCTCCACAACACAGAGTCTGCAGGCACCGTAAGGAATAAGGGCTTTGTGGTAACATAAAGTCGGGACTTTGATTCCAATGCTCTCAATTGCTGCCAAAAGATTTATCCCTTCTTCAACCTCAATTTTCTGATTATTTATTATAAGAGTTACCATATGCTCCCTCCATTGTCTATTTTAACATAATCAAAAGTTATATTTATTTCCGGATGAGTAACTTTCAAACATCTGATCGTTTCATTCAAATTTCCAAGGGGTTTTCTGTCTATATGTCCCAGCCTGAATGTAGCTGCTATTTTTGTCCCTCTGCCCGGTTCGCTTTCAATTTTCATAGCTCCACCTGCCTCCTCTGCTGAGTGAGATAGAAAAGCTAAGCCGAGACCAACTTTTTTACCCTTTTTAGTAGAAAAGAATGGATTTAAAGCAAGCTCTTTTGTTTTGATATCCATACCCTCACCATCATCTTCTATCGTAAGAGTAAGTAAGTCGTTCTTCATGTCCTCTGTTATCGTTACACTGATATTTTTTGCTTCTGCTCTTATTGAATTTTCTGCGATATCAAGAATATGTAAGGAAATATCTTCCATTTCATATCATAACTTCTCTTCCATTTTCTTTATAGATACACTTCCGGATTTCTTCAAATGTGCTCTCTTTCATCAGAAAACAGGTGTATCGTTTGCCAATATCATGAATCAAATGTGCATCAGATGAAGTGATAAATACAAAGTCCTTTCCTGTGTTAATTTTCTCTTTCATAGAAGGTTCTATTATCTCAAGAGCGTCTAATTTAAGACCTTCAGGGATGAACCCGAGGTTTGCTATGATACTGAAACCTTCTCTGTCAACATGAGAGGCAATGGCAATACCATTAAATTTATGTATTAAATCAACCACTTCCTCAACTGACATTTCTGTAGCACCTATAAGTAGCTTGTTATTAAAACCGAGAACCTCATCATTTTCATTGACAACTACCTGGAGACCGTATCGTTCTTCATCATTAACTCCATGTAAATTTGAGTAAACAGCCTCCTGCATGAAAAACAAATCTCTTTCGTTTCCGAACAGGGCCAGAATATGGACTTCTTCCCTTGTAGTAATTTCAATACCTCCGATGACCTTTATCCCTTCCAGATTAGCAGATTTTTCAACTGCCGGAAAGTTTTCTGCAGAGTTATGGTCGCATATTCCTATAATATCCAATTCTTTCTTTTTTGCCTCCTTTACTATATTCCTTGGAGACATTTCCAAATCTGCACATGGAGAAAGACAGGTATGGATATGCAGGTCAGCTTTATATTTTTTTATATCATCTGATTCCAATTTCATATAATCTTCCCACGACTTCGTAGGTTAATAATTTGCTGATCATTACAGGTATTTTTTCTTCTTGTGCTTTTTTCAGCGTTTCCTTCTCCGGCTTTCTTCCGGTGACGATTATTATACAGGAAAGTTCCTTTGAACTTGCAACCGCTATGATGTTTTGATGGATTTGTAAAGTAACCCATATATTTCCCTTTTTTGAATTTGCAAGGGCATCACTTAATAAATCCCCTGCATATCCTCCGGTTACTTCTCTTTCAAGAAACTTTTCACCTGATATAACTTTTAAATCTAATATCTTTACAATATCTCTAATCTTCATTTTTTTTAGTATATATAACAAAATTCAAATTTGTTCCTTCATTGACCTTACTTTTCAAAGTCATCTCATCTGAATAATTTTTAATATTTGGGAGCCCCATCCCTGCACCAAATCCCA
>JADHVS010000234.1 GCA_016783865.1 Bacteroidales bacterium | reverse complement strand
AACCTCAGGAAAAAATTCAGTGCCAGGGACCATTTGATCACCGGGATCAATTTAGATTTCATGCAGGTCAATTACAGGGATAGCATCTATAATCTGAAGCTAAACGATTATCTGAGAACAGTTGATGTAAAAGCTGATCTGTTTATTTTCCAGGCCTTTATACAATGGAGGCACTGGTTATCTGATGACCTGAGTTTAATATCCGGACTTCACTATCAGCAGGTATCGCTTAACAGTGAACGGGCTGTTGAACCCAGGGCCAGCCTGAATTGGGATTTAAATCAAAAGAATAAACTCAGTTTTGGATACGGACTTCACAGCCAGATCCAACCCAGGATGGTATATTTTGAGGAGACTTTAGCAGATACCCTTCAGTCAATCTATATACAAACCAATAAGGATATAGGATTTACCCGGAGCCATCATGTAGTACTTGGCTTCCAGCATTTATTTAGTCCCGACCTGCGGCTTAAAACAGAAGTCTACTACCAGAAACTGTATAATATACCTGTAAAGCAGATACCATCCTGGATATCCCTGGTAAATTATGGAGGTAGTTTTTCCTGGGGAGATTATGACAGCCTGGTAAATGAAGGTACCGGCCGGAATATAGGAATGGAATTTACATTTGAACATTTTTTTTCCGGGAATTATTATTACCTGTTCACTTTGTCAATTTTTGATTCAAAATACAAAGCAAGCGATGGTGTTATCCGGAATACGGCATTCAATGGCAATTATATTTTTAATATGTTAGGTGGTTATGAGTTCCGGTTCAAAAAGCAGAATTCTTTTGCCATTGATGCCCGTACAATGTGGGCCGGCGGATTGAGAAAGGTGCCTATTGATCTCGACAGGTCAATTGTGGAGCAAAAAACCGTATATGACTATTCCAGGGTTTATGAAGACAGAAACAAAGACTTTTTCAGAATCGATATCCGTTTCTCCTACAAACTCAACAGGCCCATGGTAGGGCACTTGATTGCAATAGATATACAGAATGTTACTAATCGAAAAAACCAGTTCCTGGAAAGCTTTGATCCCGGCTCAGGCCAGATTAAGCAGGAATATCAGATAGGGATCCTTCCCCTCGTACTATGGAGAGTATATTTTTAATACCCTTCCCTGTATATCAGATTTCAAGTTTAAAAACGTATGCATGATCGCATGGCTTGTCTTCCGGGAAATGCAGTGTGAGTCCATCTTCATCCTGGTCCCACACTATTTCAGAGGAACTACCCAGCATAGATACAGATTTGATTTCACCTAACCCGGAATCTGAATTTAATTCGGCAGCAACCACCTTACCATCCAAAGGCCAATCCAATGCGATCACATAGAAAGCTTTTTCTTTAGTGGTGAAGCGAATATCCTGCGCTGAATAGAAATCATCCTCTTCTTCTGAAAAATATCCTCCAACACCTTTTGTCGGACCCTCTCCATACTTTGTCCATGGCCTGGTGCCATAAATGGCTTCACCATTTACATCGAGCCATGCCCCAATACCCAGCAGGAGCTCTTTTTGTTCTTCAGGAATAGATCCGTCGGGATGAGGGCCGATATTCAGCAATAGGTTTCCGTTCTTGCTCACACGGTCGACCAGGTTGTCTACCAGCATGTTAACCGGTTTATACCTGGGCTTTGAAATGTAACTCCATGATTTAAAATCGATCGATGTATCGGTGATCCAGGGATCAATACTGAGTGTGTCGAGCTTGCCCCTTTCCAGGTCGAGCACGGCGACACCCCTTGGCAGGTCTTCATGTTTGTAGGTAACCACAACTTCTTTACCCCATTCCAGAGCCTGGTTGTAATAATAGGCGAGAAACTTCTTTTTATAGGGTTCAAACTCGGGTTCTTTCCAGCCAAAATCAAACCATAAATAATCGGGCTGGTATTTGTCAATCACTTCTTTTGTTTTGGCCAGCCACATGTTGAGGAATTCTTCTGAAGCAGGATCCCCGGGTTCATGTATAGGCGGATAGATGTTATCAGCGCCGCAGAATTCCGGATTTTTTGTGTCGGGATTTTCAAGCTTATAAGATGGCTCATAATATTTCCAGTGGAAAGCATGATGGAAGGAGGTAACGAATTTCATTCCTTGTGCCCTGACAGCTTCGGCCAGTTCACCCACCACATCGCGACCGGGCCCCATATCCATGGCGTTCCAATGTGTTAAATCGCTGTCCCACATAGCCAGCCCGTCGTGATGTTCTGCCACTGGTCCCGCAAATTGAGCACCCGATTTTTTAAACAGTTCGGCCCATTCTTCTGCATTGAATTTTTCTGCTGTGAATAAGGGGATCAGGTCTTTGTACCCAAACTCAGAAGGATCTCCGAAGGTAGCCTTGTGAAATTCATAAAACTCCGCACCCCTGCCTTCATCATCTTTCATATACATCAGTCTCGGATACCATTCGTTTTCATATTGCGGGACGGAATAGGCCCCCCAGTGGGTGTAGATTCCAAACTTTGCATCCAGGAACCATTCCGGCACTTTATATTGTTGCAGCGATTCCCATTCGGCTTCAAATTTCAATGGTTCATCCGTTGTTTGTTGTTTTCCTCCCTGCTGGCAGCTCAGGGAAGTAATGAGGATAAAAATTGTCAAAAGGGCGATGATTTTCTTCATGATTATGCGATTTTTAGTATTAGTGTCAGGTGTTGACCCGATTGCTTCCAAAATTAATTATTTTTATTGTCAAAGAATAATCATCAACCTGCATATGAAAATCTACATACCCACATTACTGGTACTGACTGGATTTTTAGCCCTGGTGTCATGCTCTGAGAGGCCTGATGAAAAACTTGCTCCCTTTCCCCGAACCCCCTTTGCAGTTAAAACTCACCTTGCTGAATACAATGCTATCATCACACATCTGGATCACCAGATAGGAAGGATCATCAGTGAGCTGGAAAGCCTGGGATTGGACGATAACACCTATATCATATATTCAGCCGACCATGGATTAGGTTGTGGAGAGCATGGCCTGATGGGAAAACAGAACATGTATGAACACAGCATGAAACCCCCGTTGATTGTGGTTGGCCCGGGTATTGATGCAAATAGTAATTCAGATGTCCCGGTTTATCTGCAGGACATCTTACCAACAACCCTGGAGCTTTCAGGAATACAAAAGCCTGATCATGTGGAGTTTAATAGTCTGTGGTCTCTTATCCAGGGTAAGGGCAGAGAAGGCAGTTATCCTTATATTTACGGATGTTACAGGGATTTGCAGCGGATGATTCGCGACGAACAGTACAAATTAATTCTGTATCCGAAAGCCGGGGTAAGGAGATTATATGATTTGCTTAATGATCCTTTCGAGCTGAATGACCTGGCTGGAGATGCAAAATATACCGACAGGATGGAGGATATGTTTAACCAGCTTGAATTACTCGGCAGATCACTTGATGATACACTGAACCTGCGTAATTTCTACAAGCAGCCATCCCGATAAATTGTTATGATGAGAATTGATGCACATCAACATTTCTGGAGATATAATCATAAAGATTATGTCTGGATGGATGACCGGATGGATATCCTTAAGAAGAGCTACCTGCCGGAAGACTTGAAAACAGAAATGGACAAAACAGGTATTGAAGGCTGCGTGGCGGTTCAGGCCCGGCAGATGGATGAGGAGAACCGGTTTTTACTCTCCCTGGCTGATCATTACGACTTCATTAAAGGGATTGTTGGTTGGGTTGATCTGAGATCGCCCGATTTGAATGAAAGGCTGAAAGATTATTCTAAGTTTCAAATATTCAGGGGAGTACGACATGTAATCCATGATGAACCCGATCCGGATTTTATGCTGCATCCGGATTTTGTCAGGGGGATTTCAATGCTGAAGGAATATCACCTTACTTATGATCTCCTGGTCTTTGATGATCATCTTCCCAATACGATCCGGCTGGTTGAAAAGTTTCCCGGGCAGAAATTTGTGATCGACCATATTGCCAAACCAAAAATAAGAGATAATCAATTGGAGCCATGGAAATCATTAATGCAGGAACTGGCCGGATTCGGAAATGTGTATTGTAAGATTTCGGGGATGGTAACCGAAGCAGATTGGGAGGGATGGGTACCTGAAGATATTATTCCATATATGGAGGTGGTTTATGATTCATTTGGCAGTAACAGGCTGATGTTTGGTTCCGATTGGCCGGTTTGCAGGCTTGCAGGTGAGTATAGCAAGGTGTTCGGATTGCTGGATGATTTCATCCCGGAGCATGAAAAAGAAATGGTATTTGGCAAAAATGCGCTTACCTTTTATAGCATAGAAAACTGAAAAATGAACAAACTGAAGGTCAAATCACCATTAGGTAAAACCGGTTTATTGGTCCCGCCGGTTATTTTCGGTACCAGTTGCCTTGGTAACCTTTACCAGGCACTTGATGACCATACCAAGCTGGGTATCATCAGGGAATGGTTTGATTGGGTTGATGCACCTGTTGTCATTGATACGGCCGGTAAATACGGTGCAGGATTGGCACTGGAAACCATTGGCCGGGGATTAAAGGAGCTGGGGATTGATCGTGATGATATCCTTATCAGTAATAAGCTTGGATGGATAAGGACTCCTTTAACCACACCGGAGCCAACTTTTGAACCCGGAGTCTGGGCCGGCCTCAAGCATGATGCGGTTCAGACGATTAGCTATGATGGTATTACAGAATGTTACCAGCAGGGATTGGAACTTTTAGATGGATATCAGACTGAAATTGTCTCGGTTCATGATCCGGATGAATACCTGGCCGCTTCAAAGGATAAGTCTGATCGTGTGAAAAGAATAGACGATGTTCTGGGTGCCTACCATGCTCTGAATGAACTAAAGGCTGCCGGGGAGGTAAAGGCAGTTGGTATCGGGGCCAAAGACTGGCATATTATAAAAGAGTTTACCGACCGGATTGACCTGGATTGGGTGATGCTGGCCATCAGCCTGACCATTATGAAACATCCGCCTGATATCATGGATTTCATTACGGACCTGGAAAACAGGGAGATCAGTGTTATTAATTCAGCTGTTTTTCATGCCGGATTTCTTACCGGGGGAGATTTTTTTGATTACAGGAAAGTGCAGTCGTCAGATCCGGCAGATCAGCCATTATTCAAGTGGAGGAAAAAGTTTTATGCCATTTGCCACAATTACGACATTACGCCTGCTGAGGCTTGTGTTGGATTCGGGATGACTCCTCCATCTGTTGTAAGTATTTCACTGAATACCAGTAAACCTGAAAGGATCCGGGATAATGTTAACCTGGTTCAGGCCAGGATCCCGGAAGCTTTCTGGAAAGAGATGAAATCAGCCAACCTGATTAACCGGGATTATCCATTTATCCCCTAATCAAACAGAGGGGGATATTGCTCATCCCAATCAGTTGCTTCCTGGTAGGCTTTTGCCATGGCAAGTATAGTAGCTTCATCGAACAGGTTCCCCAGGATACAGAAACTGGTTGGCAGCCCTTTATCGTTGAATCCATTTGGTATAACCACACAGGGATGTCCTGTTAAGTTGGTCATGAGCATTTGGTCTCCGCCAAATGAAGGGCTCAATATTACATCATACTGACTAAAAAGTTCGTGTACCTCTCTGATGAGCTCTGTTCTGATGCGGCTTGCCTGGATATATTCAACGGCAGGCACAAACCGGCCCTGCCGGAAGAAATTTGGCCAGGCTTCTTTGGTTTGCAGTACCAGCATGTCATCCCGGTTGCTTCTCGTTAATTCATCGAAGGCAGCCGATGCTTCTGCCCATAGGATGATACCGAGAGCAGGAATAGGAATATCATCGGGAAGATGAACAGGCAGTAGAGTAACTCCCAGTGATTGAATTGCTTCCAGGGTAATACTGTCGTTTTCACGATTACCATATTTTGACTTGAAGAGATCTTCGAGATAGCCCACTTTAAGATTTTGCAGATCAAGTCCAGGGTTGTAGTTAAATGATGCCTCCAGGGAATAGGGATCTTTCTCATCTTTTCCATGGATGGCATCAAATACCATTGCGCATCCTTCCGCAGAACGGCATATCGGTCCAATCTTATCCATGGTCCAGCTAAGTGCCATGGCCCCGTACCTGCTCACCGCCCCGAAGGTCGGTCGCAGTCCGGTTACCCCGCAACGGTTTGATGGAGATACAATGGATCCCCAGGTTTCAGTCCCGATTGAAAATCCAACCAATCCCGCAGATGTGGCTGCAGCAGATCCTGCCGATGAGCCGCTTGAGCCCTGTTCCAGGTCCCAGGGATTTCGCGTTATGCCATCAAACCATACGTTATCCATGGCCAGTGCACCAAGAGATAATTTTGCCACCAGAACAGCTCCTGCTTCCTCCAGCCTCCGGATCACTGTTGCCGTTTCATCCAGGACCTGGTCCTTGTATGGCATTGCACCCCATGTGGTTTTATAGCCGGGCAGACTGAGCAGGTCCTTTGCACCGTATGGGATCCCATGGAGCGGTCCCCGGTAGATCCCACGTGATAATTCTTCATCCGCTTTTTGTGCCTGCTTCAGGGCCAGATCATCGGTCGGTGTGATGACACATTCCAGGGTGTCTCCGAATTTTTTTAACCGGCCGATATAGAATTGGGTTAATTC
>JADHVS010000233.1 GCA_016783865.1 Bacteroidales bacterium | reverse complement strand
GATTAATGTAACAGATAACAACGGACTGGTCTGGGGAGAAAAGTTATACGATTTAATCACTTATTATAATAATAATGCAGTGGGTGGTGTGCTGGAGGAATTAGAATACCCAAGAGTGGATACAGCTAATTTCCTTGTTAATAAAACAAATATTTTCCAGGATATTAAATACCGGTTTGTTGCAAGAATCAAGGATACCCGTGCGGGTCAGACAGGACAATATTGTGACCTCGGTACAGACACCTCATTCACCCTGCACCTGGATCCTACACCAAGGATCACAAGTATCGAATATTCAGTACCATGGTATTGTAATGACAGTGTTGTTTCGTTTGAATTAATATCACCCACTAAACCTTATATCGGAGAGCTTGTTTATGAATTAGCAACTACTCATGATGTTGAAGTATCAGGAGTTCAGGCCGATGGCATATATCCGATCACCGGGGGTGTGGCAAGCTTTATCGACACCCTCCATAACGATCACATTCAGGATGTGAAACCGGTCATTTACCACTTCAACCCGTGGATAAGGGATTCCAGGCCATCAGGAGACGATTGTTATCATGGAAATGTTGACCATACAGAGACCATTTACGTGGGAGCCTACCTGACCCCGAATATCACAAGCGCACATAAAGAAGTCACCGGTTACTATGACATAACCTGCAATGGCTATCAGGATGGAGCCATCGACCTCAACCCGGTTGGTGGATTTGCCACCTTCCCCAGCCAGGATTACAATTACCAATGGAACACGCCGGATGGAGATGGGCTCAGTCCTGCAGAACAGGATCAAAGCGGATTGAAAATAGGTACCTACGATGTATATGTCACCGATAGCAGGAGTTGTGAAGGCTGGGATACAATAACACTAATTCAACCTGATCCACTGATTGTAGCCTGGGATACCACCATATTTAATCCATGTATCGGAGCTGCAGATGCACAGATACTGATAGATGTGGAAGGTGGAACCAAGGGCTATAATTATACATGGAAAGGTCCGAATTATTTTGTGAGCAAGAATGAAGATCTCGATGAACTCTATGCAGGTATTTATTTCCTCACTCTCAAGGATACAAACATGTGTCCTATGATCGGAATATATTGGGATTCAGTATACCTGATTTTCGATCCTGATCCAATAGGTGTGAGTATAGATACTTCCAGGTATACCAATTACAATGTTACATGTCTTGGTGAATCTGATGGAAAAATAGAAATTTCTAATGCTGTTGGAAATGGATTTTACCTGAATTGGACATACAAATGGACCTATCCTGACAATTCAACTCAAAATACCAAAGATATTTATAACCTTTCAGCAGGAGATTATCTACTTCAATTATGGGATGAAGAGGACTGTTACCACTCGGATACCGTCAGAATACGTGAACCCGATTCTGTCCGGTTAGATACGGTAGGAATTTCATTGTATGGCGATATGTACAATATCAGTTGTGTGGATTCAGCCAATGGGAGCATATTCATTAAAGCATCCAATATAAACAGACGAGGCCGCCCATATTATTACCTCTGGAGCGGTACTGGTGTTAAGGACAGTACATCAAACTATATCACTGATATATGGGATGGAACATATAGTGTTCACATTGAAGATGATTGGGGATGTTTCTTTGATACTACTTTGATACTCACTCCTCCCGATACCATGCAACTGACTTACACAGCATCTGACTATAACAACTTCAATGTAGCATGTTATGACAGTTCCAGCGGTTGGATAACTGTCGATGTTACAGGAGGCCTTGGTCCTGAATATCAATATCTATGGTCCTCCACAGAAGGCCATCCGGTAAGCGGAGAGCAGGCAGATTCTGCCCATAGGCTTGCAGCCGGCCAGTATGATGTCCTGGTCACTGATGAATTGAATTGTGTACGTACCTGGTCGTTTGAACTGGATCAACCTGATTCAATTGTAACCGATCCCCTGGCTCTGGAGTATAACTCCTATAATATAACATGTAACACAGCCTCTGACGGCGAGATACTGACCACAAATACATCGGGCGGCGTACCGGGCTATACTTACCTTTGGACGAGTGAGAATGAAGCAACCTGGTCCGACACAGCGGAAACCCCGGATCAGTTGCCTGCAGGCTTATTTATCGTTGAAGTAAGGGACCTGAACAATTGTCCGCACTTCGATTCTATACAGCTCATTGAACCGACTGCCATGGTAGTGGATACAGCCATTGCCTGGGAGATCACCTGTAATGCCGATGATAACGGAGAAGCGGAAGTGGTTATCTCAGGAGGTGTGGATCATTTGCCATATATCTATCTCTGGAATGATCCGCCTGCATCTGCAACAAGCAGAATTACCGGCCTGGCCATTGGTGAATATATTGTGTTGATCACAGATGCCAATGGATGTACCCTGTCTGATACTTTATATATTAAGCAACCAAAGCCTGTGGCAATCACATTTGAAATTAAGTCGGATGATTGGTATAATGGTGAAATGATATCCTGTGCCGGAGCATCAGACGGTGCTGTGCTGGCTATAGGATCAGGTGGCCGGTTACCATACGACTTCCTGTGGAGCACAGGCGATCAGAACGCAGGTGTATTACGTGATTCTGTCTCCGGACTAAGTGCAGGAATTTACAACCTGACAATTACGGATATTGCCGGATGCGACACCTTTGCAAGTGTAACAGTCACTGAACCTCATCTGCTGAATGCCATTGCAATTATTGAGAGCAATGTATCCTGCTGGGATCATAGTGATGGCTCACTTGACCTGCGACCAAGAGGCGGAGTAGAACCTTATACCTATCGCTGGTGGCATGAAAGATGGGGAGAAGCCTCAACTGAAGACATCGAAAATCTGTATGCCGGTAATTATTACCTCACTATGTTCGATTTGAACGGCTGCCGGATGGATACCAGTTATACGATCATTCAACCTGAAGAACTGACGGTTGAAATCATTGTTGATTCAGTACCAACCTGTCCCGATTCTTATGATGGAATTATCCATATAAGTATCACGGGTGGAACGGAACCCTATTCGGTATGGTGGCCTGAAGAAACATCCAGCGACACCATTCTGTTTAACCTGGGTCAGGATGTGTATATTGTCCTTGTGGATGACGATAACTTCTGTCCGACTGCTATGGATACTGTTATAATGATTGCCGATGCTCAGAATTGCCTTACCATACCAACGGCCATTTCCCCCAATGGAGACGGGAAAAATGATACATGGAGAATACCTGGAATTGAATATTATCCGGAAGCCATAATAGAAATATATAACCGTTGGGGCGACCTGGTATTCCGGTCAGATAAGGGATATGGAAATAAATTTGACGGAATCTACCGCGGAAGAAATCTCCCGGTCGATTCCTATCACTTTATCATTAATTTGAACAATGGCAGCAGGCCCATTTTGGGGAATGTTACTGTGATCAGATAATAACGTAAGATGGTACGTAAACTATATATAGTACTCATTCTGCTATTCATAATGGCGGCATCTGTGCAGGCGCAGCAATTGCCCTTGTACAGCCAGTATGTGATGAATGGTTACCTGCTGAATCCATCTATTGCGGGAAGTGATGGTTATACTTCTTTTAATCTGACGGCCCGGGAACAGTGGGTTGGTTTTGCAGAGGCTCCTCAGACAAGGTCTTTTAGTTTTCAGACCAGGTTATTGAAAAAGAGCTACGTAATCAAACAAAAATCGGTCAACAACAGGAAGTTAAAACCGAGTTCAAAGGGTAGAGTCGGAGTGGGTGGTTTTCTTTATCACGATAAGAATGGGGCTGTGGAGAGGATTGGATTTCAGGGGTCATATGCATATCATATTTTCTTCAGGAATGACCAGTTGTCGTTTGGGCTTTCGGGTGGACTATTCCAGTTCAGGATAAAGGAGGAAGAGATCACTTATCTTGATGATGGAGACATGGTTATTGAGGAAGGCATAAGGAAAGTGCTATATGTCCCCGATGCTAATTTTGGCGTTTACTACCTGAATTACAAATACTTTGCTGGATTTTCTATAAATAATTTGTTTCAGTCATATCTTAAGTTTGGCAACCAGGCACTGGAAGAATACAGGCAGATCAGGCACTACTATTTTATGGGTGGTTACCGGTTTGAATTGAGCCGCGATCATGAGATCGAAATTTCCAGCTTGATCAAGGCAACGGAGAGATTGACGTTTCAGGCAGACCTTGGTGTTAAGTATTATTACAGGCAGGATTATTGGGCAGGACTGGCATTCAGGACCAATGGTACGGCCATTACACTGCTTGGAGTGCGAATCAAACAACTGCATATTGGCTATGCTTTTGATTACAACCTGTCGAGCATCAGGAAGTATAGCTGGGGATCTCATGAGCTGGTTCTGGCTCTAAAACTGGGTGATAATGCCAGACGTTACAGGTGGATTCAGCGTTATTAAAGGATTGGCACATTCTGTTTATTGACAGAATTGAAGGATTTCGTCACAAATGATCCTGGAAGCGTTTCCATCTCCATATAAAGCATCAAAATCAAATTTGGATCCCTCTTTATAATGGTCAAATCCATTAAGGATCTTGTTAAAATCTGCATCAACAATCATAGCATTTCCTGACTCAACGAGTTCGACCCATTCCGATTCAGATCTCAGGATCAAGCATGGTTTGGCAAAGAAATAGGCTTCTTTCTGAACTCCGCCGGAATCGGTCATAATTAAACGTGCGTTTTTCTCAAGATTTATCATGCTGAGAAACGAAACAGGTTCAACTATTTTTATCCTGGGATTGGATTTCAACCGGTCATGAAACTCTTCCTTCAAATTAGAATTCATTGCCTTTATTGTCCTGGGGTGCAAGGGTATAATGAAATCAACCCGGTCAGATTCTGCGATTTCATAAATTGCTTTGAATATCGTATCCAGCCTTTCCGGATTATCGGTATTAAAATCCCGATGCAAAGTAACCAGGACAAAATTACCCGGAGTCAGCTTATTATCATGAATAATGCTCAAGTCTGATTCTGCTTCATCTGCAAAGTGAATGCTGTTATCAAACATTACATCACCACTATGAAAAATGCCTGGTTTGTCTGATGAATAGGGAGGTTGGGCAGGGTATTCAAATCCTTCCCGGATTAAATTATCAATCGATGCTTTAGTGGGACAAAACAGCAGGGTAGAAGTATGATCACATACAATCCGGTTGATCTCTTCCGGCATGGATTTATTCCAGGATCTAAGTCCTGCTTCTACATGAGCAACGGGAACATGGAGTTTGGAGGCAGCAACTGCACCGGCAAGGGTTGAATTAGTGTCGCCATACAATACAACAATATCTGGTTTCTCACTGATCATTAACTGTTCCAGCCCGACCATCATATCGGCAGTCTGCCTGGCGTGGGAAGAGGATCCGATCCCGAGATTGTGGGTGGGTTCAGGGATAGCAAGCTCCTGAAAGAAAACAGATGACATATTGTGATCGTAGTGCTGCCCCGTATGAACGATTATATCAGAAATTTTATCATGGAAGTGATCCCTGATGCATCTGCTGATTGCAGATGATTTTATAATCTGGGGCCTGGCACCGACAATATTGAGCAGTCTTATCATTTTATATCTGGATCGGTTGTATCTGCTGATTCTTTTTTACCGTTAATAGTTATATAATTCCTGATTTCATTACCAAAACCAAATAAGACTAAAAGCAACAATATTATCGATGAAATGCCTGCAATCTTCTTACCGGTGGAGTATGATTTTGGCCTGAATTTAAATTCAATGGTATGTTTTCCTGCCGGAAGCACCATTGCCCTGAGAATATAATTAGCCCTGAAATGAGGATATGGTTCATTGTCAATGTATGCTTCCCAGCCTTTATCATAATATACCTCTGAAAACACTGCCAGCTGATCAGATTCAGCATGGTATTCGTAGACAAGATTATCGGGTTGATAAGTGGTTAGAATTATTGATGCCGTTGAATCGTAAACAGGGGTGAATTCATCAAGATATTCACTGAACCTGACATCCACAATCGCTTCGTCTGCCGGGTTAATTTCCCCAAGAATCGCGATTTCCTCATCGGCGTTATTTACGAAACTGAATGTATCTACAAACCATGCATTCCCTAAAGCACTCCTGTTGAATTGAGCCCTGGGTGGCTGACCTTCCTGTCCCGGAACAATAAACCACCTGGTATTTAGCATGTTGAGTACATTCATGTTATTCCTGGCGATATGAAAACTGATAATATCCTGGTAGCGTTGCATCTTGGCTCCATGGTAGCCGCCTATCGATTTATGGAAATTGGAGGCCCTTGTGTTTTGAAAGGGATCTGCTGAAACGTCATACACCCTGTAATGTATTTCGGGATCCTGCTGTATTACCAGGTCAGCCTCAATGGGTTGTTCTATTGCCCGGGCCTGACGCCTGGGAACCAGGTCATCATTATTCATGTATCTTTTATCCACCGACCACATATCAATAAGGATCATTAATCCCAGAAGGCCAATAAAGTATTGCTTTTTGATCTTCTTGTTGAAATAAAAATAGATAAGGGCCGCTGCAAGCAGTATAAACACAAGTGATCTTACAGAGTCCTTTTGAAGTAAATGTTTTCTGTCAAT
>JADHVS010000232.1 GCA_016783865.1 Bacteroidales bacterium | reverse complement strand
CTGGATATAACCATGCTCCCTGGCAATTTCTTCAGCAATGGCAGCATAATCTGAAAATGAACAAACGATATTAATATTTGCGTCTGCATGCCCGCCATGATACCTGTGCCTGTGCTGATGACCTCCCTGGCCATATATGCCCTGTGCAACCATAATCACAATCACTGAGATCAAAACATCCGTTTTCATTATTATTAATCTTTTCATTTTAGTCATTTTAGTTCATTTTAGTTCATTCTAGCTCATTTCTTAGTACGCCTCATGCTTATGCGGTCCCATGGCCCATACCACCTGAATAATGATGGTTTGATCACTGGGGATGGCGCCTGTCAGATCTCTCCGGCTGGTTATATCCCTGGCATTGTACTGATACTGTAGCCGGGTAAATACAAATTCACTCTCCCAGAAATCAATGGCCAGGGTGAAATCCCACTGGTTTTGCCGGGGATCATATGGTAACTCTGAATATCCGATGCGTCCTGACAGCCACCACCTGGCACCCAGTTTGTTTTGAATGCTTGAGTAGAATCCATAACTTTTATGTTGACCTTCAAGGTATTCCTGGACACTATATAAGAACTCAGATTTCCAGTCTATCGTCCTGTATTTCTCCCTTCCAACCGGAGCCCATTTATAGGTAATCCCGGCACTTCCGATATAGGAATTAAAAGCACCATCAGGCTGGTCATTTCTTCCGCCTGCTCCACTTATCCTGAATTCCAGATAACTGCTGACCGACAGGTCATAATAGTTCAGGTATTGTCCGGTTATTATAAGGTCAGTTGCCGGGGCGGTCCTAAAACTCTGGGCATTACTGCCAGTTAATAGGGAAATATCCAATGAGGAAGCACCGGATATCAAAGCAGGAAGCATAAAATTGGCAGCTACACCAGGGCCATTCAATCCGCCCGTACCAAACAGGTTGATCAATGCCTTGGGCCGGTCAAACTGGGGCAGGGCATGATCGTGATACCGGTTCAGTAGTCCAAATTCAGGATAGAACAAACCTGCCTTAAGGTTCATATGCAGTGGCAGGTTGAGCCATTCCAGATATACTTCATCCACCTCAAAGCCATCCGGTCCGGCAGCCAAAAAGGCTTTTCCGCGGGTGAAGGGATCTAACGGAGCAATCAGGGATAATTGTGCCTCCCGCATATGAAAACCATTATTACCATAAAAAATATCACTGGGTTCAGATATATCCTGGTTAGATGATGTGCTTTTCCCGGCAAAAAAATCCACCCCGAAACTGATGTTTGGATTCAGACCTTGTTGCTGCCTGACCCCGCTAAAATATTTTTTTGATATATCAATGGTTTCTTCTTCCTGCAGTGAAGAGAGCCTGTCTGCTTCCTCCATTAATTTCTTCAATTCATCGCCCTGTTCCTGTTGGAATATTTTATCGTTCAGTTCCTCAACAGCCTGTTCGAGCTCGGTGATCCTTCTTACAATACTATCAGGATATGGCTCCTGGCCTGCAATACCGGGACAAATTAATATGAACAGAAGAAATAAAGATTTAGTTATTATGTTGATTCGTACCATATGGAATTCTCCTCCGGGGAAAAAGTATGGTGAGATAAAAGTTTAAAAAATGTGTACAGATGGATGATCCACTATGCCGGAGGACCGCGGTAATGATGAACCTGGTAACAGACTTTTACAGGGGTTTCAGATGGAGGAAATATATTTATTTGGGATATTCCGGCGGAAAGCAGACCTAATATGATGAAACCTGCTATAACAACATCGGATTTATCAATTATACTCAGGAAAATCAGTTGCGTTTTTGAATGTTGATGGGACTTGAACGGAGAACCCTGGTTGGTCGTTTTATTGTAAGGGTGTGCATGTGAAATAACCTGTCCGTCAGAGAGATAATGATAATGAGTGTTTATCAGTGCATTGGTAAACAGCCACATCACTGCAGGCATAAGCAGCAATAACTGACTTTTACTCAGGATACGGCGGAATCTCATATGTGGTGCCATTGGTACCAGTAAATATACTAAATATTAGTATGGAAGATCAATAGCCAGGGCCTAATGTTCTTTTTTTGTAAAGAGGTTGGCCGGTTTCTTTCCCACCTTGTCAGACCAGATATTTATGTTATCGATCCTTCCCGAATCATCAAATGACCCAAATCCGATATAACCCGATCCGAAGGTTTTGTCTTGAGCCTTCATGATGGGTTGGTTCATATCGTCGTAATACAATTCAATGGTGCCGGTTAACAGATCGCGAACGAGTCTTACCTTGTGCCAGACTTCATCTCCCCAATCAATGCCATCGGTGGTTTTCGTGGAGATCTTTGTTCTGGGTTCATCATTTACGATGAAAATATTATGTGCATTATCATCCATTTTCGTAGCCATATGGGCATAATAGAAATGCGTGGAGTCCTGGAATCCAAAGAAAATACACATATCGCGGTGACCATACTCTCGTCCGGTTTGAAGCAGGTCAGCATCCAAAACAAAGCTTCCAAATTGCAGGTTCGAAATTAAGCCAATCGTATGCGGGGATCTTACAGGGGGCATATACTGTTCAGATTTTCCGGTGAATTCGAGCGACATGATTTCATTGCCGGTGTCTGAGATCACCCAGATACCGGGCTGACTGAATTCAAATTCATTAATAGCCTCATGAGCATCAAACGATTCAGAAAAGGCCAGTTGATAACCTTCGGGAACATAATCAGGCAGGCTGTTACAGGATGCAAACAGCAGGGGCAATGCGAGAAAATAGATTAATTTCTTCATACTTTATTGGTTTAAATTATTATTAAAGATATAGGTTTCGCCGGGAATAGTCTCAATGCTGATGCTGTAATCTTTGTACTTAATGCTGGCAGTACCTCCTTTAATTGCGGTCATTTCAAGCCGGGTTAGTTCATGGTTTTCCCAGGAAATATTTAGTTCAAAATTACCCCTGGCTTTTATCCCTTTTACGGATCCTGATTCCCATTTATCGGGAAGGGAGGGCAGGATATTGATGATGCCATTGTGGCTCTGCAGGAGCATCTCGGTGATGCCTGCGGTACCTCCGAAGTTTCCATCAATCTGGAAAGGCGGGTGGGTATCAAACAGGTTGGGCAACGTTGATTTGCCCAGCAGGCGCGCATACATGTTGATGATCCAGGCCTTGCTCCATCCGGTATGCCCACCCCCGTGGGCAAGTCTTCTTTCGATGGTATTCCGGGCTGCTTCAAAAAGTTCCGGTGTTTCCGGAGTGATTTGAGAACCTGGATGCAACGCAAGCAGATGTGACATGTGACGGTGTCCGGGTTCGGCCTCCTCGTAGTCCTCGATCCATTCCATGATCGTACCATCTTTTCCGATACGGGTAGGTGGCAGCATTGAAACGGTTGTTTCAAGCTGGCCGGCAAATTCATGATCTGTATCGAGAATCATGGCAGCTTTCCGCCAGATAGGTGGTATCCATAGTATATTCAAAATGTCTCCAGACGGACAGGCACATCCAGGACGCACCCATAGGGAACATGCCCCAATGGATTGCATCGGCCAGGGCTGTAAACCCGAAAATATTGGTAATGTGGTGCATGGTCCAGCCATTGGCATCGTACATTTCCCTGGCGGTTTCCCTTCCTGGTTCCCTGTTCCTGTCAATGAACCGGATCAGTGGTTCAACGGTCTCATGAAGGTTACACACCTCGGCTGGCCAGTAATTCATCTGAAGGTTGATATTCACATGGTAATCTGAGTTCCAGGGCGCGCTGATGTGTTCATTCCAAACTCCCTGCAGGTTAGCCGGCAGAATACCCGGTGACCTGGATGAGTTCATCAATAAATATCCTCCGTATTGAAAATACAGAGCGATCAGATGGGGATCGTACCCGCCATCGATCACATGCTGCAACCGCTGGTCTGTGGGGATGGTGTCTTCAGTGAGTTTTTCAAGTTCAAATTCCATCCGGTTAAAAATTTCGCTGTGTTCAGCGATATGGTCCTTTTTTATTTTCTCATATCCTCTGGCTGAGGCTTTTTCCAGTATGTCATTGCAGGTCTTTCGCGGATCAATATTCCTGTCCCAGTTAAGTTGGCTGAAATTATAATCTGTCGCAGCCGTAAGGAAAATAGTTGCTTTCGAGGCACCATCCAGATGAAGGTGGTCGCCTTGAACCGACAGGTTTCCATCATGATCCACAATATTTGCCTGCGCATGAAAGATCATGTTTTCACCGGCCGGGCCCCGCTGGCTATCCAGGGTGTCGATGATCTGTCCTGAAAGGAACAGACGGTTACCCTCTGCATCCCACATGGCATCTCTATTCCTGGTAAAATGCAGTCCCATATTCAACCCTCCCTTCTCCGAAGATTTCAGGTGGATCACAATCGCATCATCCGGGGCTGAGGCAAACACTTCCCTGGTTATTTTATTGTCTCCCATTGAATATTCAGTTTTTGCAATTCCGTGAGGCAGAAAAAGGGAACGCCGGTAGCCCGATAAATCCTGTTCATCAGGATAATGAAAATGGATCTCGAGGTCACCCACTGTCTGATGAGACCGGATGCGATGAGCTATACCATAATTCCATATGTTTGTTTACATACGGTTTACCTGGCTGATTTTCCTGGCAGGATGTAAAGAGGCTTACAAAAAGTATAACAGACAGGATCTTGATTGTATAGTTCATTTTGAAGGGTTAGTGAATTAATAATATGATAGAAAGATAATAATTTATAACTTCCGGTTGTTTGACGAATTATCTCTTTTTAATTAAAATACGAACCAATCATGAGAAGTCTGATCTTTTTAATTATTGTCGCGTTCATTACTTCCTGTAGTCAGTCGCCCCGTGTGATAATAAAAACTGAAATGGGTGATATCGTAGTTGAATTATATCCTGAGAAGGCCCCTGTAACAGTTGAAAATTTTCTCAGGTATGTGGATGAGGAGAGGTATGGAGGGGCAACTTTTTACAGGGTGGTGCGGGATGACAATCAGCTCAACGACAGCATTCGGATTGATGTGATCCAGGGTGGATTGTTTGATGATGATGCCGAAGGATTGCCACCCATTGCACACGAGACTACTGCCCAGACCGGGATATTGCACAAAGACGGTGTCATCTCAATGGCCCGCTGGCACCCGGGAACAGCGACCGATGATTTTTTTATTTGTGTCGGCGATCAACCTGGACTTGATTTTGGAGGTGAAAGAAATCCCGATGTCCAGGGATTTGCAGCTTTCGGAAAGGTGGTTGAAGGGATGGAAACGGTTTTAAAGATCCATAGTATTGAGGCACCATCTCAGTATCTCGATCCGCAGGTAGAGATTCTGGAAATAGCAAGGATAAAATAGTAGACCATAGTCAGTAGACAGTAGGGCAAGGGGAATGGGTGTGATGTAAGTTGCCGGTGCTTACACTATTCATCCACACGGAGTTTATCCAGGATCCTGAAAAGGAAAACCGTGCCTATAGCCGCTACAACTCCCAAAATAATTCCCATCAGAACATTGTTATAAACAAAGCTTCCAATGGAGAACAGTGAGCAGTAGATTACAATACATCCAATGAATACCATCAAAATCTGCATTGGCATTTCCCATTTCTTTCCTTCCTCCATTACATTGATATCGATATTTTCTGATTTTGCGTTATCTACAACCTTACGCCAGCCCGGTCCGCCCGGATGTGTAAGCTGGTAAAATTTCTGCAGGGTTTTCTGACTTTCGGGCCGGGTAAGGAATGTCGTCACAAGCCATACAATAGTGGTCCCGAAAACAGCGATCAACAGTTTCACCGTAAAGGCATCCAATACAGCCGTAGTGACTGCCTCGTCCGGCACAAAAAATACCAGGACCACAGCTGTAACTGTGGCGAATATCATGGCTGTAATCTCTGTCCAGGCATTAATTCGCCACCAGAACCACCGCAATAAATAAATTGCTCCTGATCCCGCACCCGACAGCAATAGTATATCGAATGCCTGGGTAGCATTATTCAGAAATGTAAGAGCGAATGTTCCGGCAATGACCATAAGCACAACCGTAGTAATCCTTCCAACGGTAACCAGTTCCTTTTCCGGTGCGTTTGGGCGAACAAACCGACGGAAGAAATCGTGAACAAAATAGGATGATCCCCAGTTCAGATGGGTACCGATGGTCGACATATAGGCGGCAATGATAGAAGCTACAACCAGACCAAGCCATCCATGACTTAATTTGGATAACATAACAGGATAGGCGATATCGTCCTTTAAATAGGTTTCTGTGATGTTTGGAAATTCTGCCCGGATGGAATCCAGGTCAGGATAAATAATGATAGATGCCATGGCAACTATGATCCATGGCCAGGGTCTTAATGCGTAATGAGCAAAATTGAACAGGAGCGTAGCTCCGATGGCATTTTTCTCATTCTTAGCAGATAGCATTTTTTGTGCGATATATCCTCCACCTCCCGGCTCTGCACCAGGATACCATACGGCCCACCATTGGACGGCGATGGGTATAATCAGCAGGGGAATGTAATAGGAAGGTTTAGAAAGTTCTGGAATGAAACTTGCCTTGTCGCCCAACTGCTCAAGCATACCTTGAAATCCCCCAATAGCCTGAACTTCAGGTTGTTTGACCGCAACTACTGCAGCGAGTACCGCACCGAACATGGCT
>JADHVS010000231.1 GCA_016783865.1 Bacteroidales bacterium | reverse complement strand
ACTTGTTTTCATTCCTTCAGGATCGCCCCATTTCCAGAGCACCTTACTGTCAAGTGTATAGGCTATGGCAGAAGCTGTATACCTGAATCCGTCCACCAATATAGTTCGGGTACATACCAGTTCCGGTTTCCCATCTCCGGTAAGGTCGCCTGCTATGGTCCAGAAACCATAATAATCCTTGTCCTGGGATATTGTCTTCCAGGGTTTGATCATGGGCACGTCAGTATCCTGAGCTGTTCTGCCGGTCATATTTTGTGCCTGAATGGTTCCTGCCAGAAACAAAAACAACACCACCCACAAGAGAAAACTGTGTAAAAATTTAATACTTATCTCAATGATATTCCTATCCATCATTTTCCATTCAAAACTGATTCTTACCCAGAGGATATAACCTTACTCTACCCAAAAGCCCGGAAGGCATCGGCTCCCACCCGGTAGCATCAAATTCCTTGTAATACCGGTTCACCATATTGATTTCATAGAAATTCTTCCATTCCCTCCCACTCCGCTCCAGGTGTCTGATACGGTTAGCCGACAGGTTGGTAACTTCAATCTCCAGGATGTTGTTTCCTTCCTGCAGTATGCCGGTCTCTGCTACAAAAGGAACCGACCATAAACAACCAATATATTCTCCGTTGATCCATACGCGTGCACTTTCCCTCACATCACCAAGGTCAAGCAACCAGTTTGATATCCCGGGATCAGGATTTTCAAAATGGATAGTATACCGTGCAGTTCCGCTGAAAGATTCAGCATGATCGCTTAAAGTAGTCCAGGATTTAAGCTCCTGGAAACGAGCATCTTCCGGCACAATAGGGCCTCCTGATAGAAACTGGATATCCCATGTTCCGGTCAATTCAACCGGATCTTGCTCCACGTGATTATATTCCCAACCTTCACCTCTGGTTGCAGTTTTAAAAGTCCTGAGTATAATCGACTGACCTGGTTTCAATTGCAGGTAAACATCCGTCCCCTTACCCCTGCCCCTGATCCTGGCCTGGCCATATTTACCGGTAAGTGGATCCAAAACAATAACGGATCTGGCTTCACATGAAAGTTTAATATAATCATCAATTGCATCAGGTGTATGATTGACAAGGAAATACGCTTTCCCGTCTTCCAGGTCCCTGCGAATGAATTCAAGTCCGCTGTCGGTGAAGGTTTCTCTTCTAATACCCATACTTTCAAGGGATTTCTGAATATCGCCTGTAATATTTAAATTATTCCCGGCCTCATTTATCAGATCCAGCAGTTGTTGAGTCTTTTCATTGTGCAAATAAAATCCCGGTGTGGATTCGGGCAATCCCCCGAAGACAACTTTTCCTCCCGATTCTGAAAGCCGGATAAGTGAATTCATGGTAGCAACGGGCATAATACTGCAGTCAGGAACTATCAGTGACTCATATGACATTCCGGGCAACCTGATTTTTCCATTTTGAACCTCTGCTTTCTGCAGGAATCGGTCGGATACATAATCAAGGGAGAATCCGTTATCCAAAAGGGACCTGACAAGCTTGTAAAAGGGTGTTTGTACCAGCCAGTCGTTCTTTGTCGGATAAGCTATTGGTACTAATAGTTCACCTCCAGAATCCATGCCCATAACATCGTAAAAGGGCCAGTAGACAAGAAGTTCATTATCGCTTGTCCCGGATTGCAAAAAAGTCTGGCAGCGGGTGATAAAATCAAACATATAGGGAACGTCCTTCCAGATTGTATTCGCAGGAACAAAATTTACCGAGGCATAAAATTTCCAGCCGGGCCATTGGGCCTCATCCGGATAATAGGTAGATCCATGGAGAAACATATGGTTCACTCCCGAAAGAAATACCTGTTCAATCTCTGGTTTGCACTGTGAAAGAGCCGTCTTGAAATGTTCCCGCAGCCAGGTAAGGGATTCTGAGGAGGTTAAAGGCCTTCCGGAAATGTGGGCTGCAGAGGAAGCAAATTTCAAAAGGATTAGATCTGGCTGGGCTTCCCTGGTATCCTCCTCCTCCCATCTTAATCCGGGAATATTGAAACGGCTGGCAAAAAAAGTTTCACATTCGGGGATATCAGCAGTGGCATATATATCCAGTAGATTACCAGGACAACCATGTGCCTGGTATTTCGTCATGAACGAATTATTTGTCGCCCAGGATGCCCAATTCTCTGAAAATGCCTCAAAAACAAGGTCAGCGATGGTCTCCCTGTAGTCACTACGTACGCGTTTTGCTTTATCGTCTGAAAAATCCGAAACCAGAACAGGCAGATGATCACTGAGGTCATACCCGCGCCGCTTTTGAAATTCCTCAAAAAAACGCGGTGTGTAATCAGCCCCATACACTTCATAACTGTCGTTAAAAACAGCCCGTAATCTTCCCTGAACGGGACCCAGAGACTGAGTAAAAGGTTTCACGTAATCCCTGAGTGCCTCCTCTGAAAAATGATCCAGGGTAAATCCTTCACCACCCGGCGCAGCCCTTTTTACCAGTTGCCCTGTCTTACCAACGAAAACAGCATATATTACTCCATCATAATCTGGTTTCCATTCCAGCATGTCATTTCTCAAAAACGATATGAGATCTTTCTTATTCCCCTGATTATCAAAAGAAAATACATACTGTAGCCCGGCCATCTCAGAAATATTCGGATCTTCAATTTTGATTTTCTGCCGGAATTCCTTACCTGATTCAATCTGGTAGTTCCGGATGATAATTTTACTTGCAGCGAATTCGGTTTCAACCTGGGGACCACCAAATGGCCAACCCGTCCCCATTATCATATCAACACCCATTCCAAGCCGTTCTGCCTCGTCGATTGTATAAACAAGCATTTCCATCCATTCCGGAGAGAGATAGTCAATGAACCTGTCTTCAAAGCCCTTTACTCCAAAAATGGGTACAATTTCCACACCGCCGATACCGGCATCTGCAAACTCCTCCAGTCTGTTCGTGATGTTTTGCCTATCAACGGCGTTACCCATCCACCACCAACGCATCCAGGGTTTCATGGATGCCTTTGTTTCCGGCCAGATTTTATTATTATCAGAAGAGGAAGAACCTGAAGGTCTGGTACATGCAAATGAAGCAATTACCATGCTGCCCAGTATGATTGCAAATAATGTCTTATTCGAATTCATAAATAGAAGCCCCTAAGTTGACCAACAAGTTTGATATCTGTTTTTTATGGTGTTGCGATCACTGCCGAAGTAATTAACACTGCACATATGGATATAACAAACCTGTGAAAAGATGTCACACTTTACTCATTATTAAGCCTTTACCCTACAATAATCTTCGTATTAATTGAGGCTGTCTCAAAAGTAATTTATTTGTCATCCTGAACTTGATTCAGGATCTTTAACTAGCTGATAATGAGATCCTGAAATAAATCCAGGATGACTTTTCTGCTGAAAACAGATACTTTTGAGACACCCTTTCAATCCTCTGGGATTATGGTTATAATCTCACCTGGCTGTGTTGAAAACGTAATTAAAGTACCTGTCATCTCCTCTGATTTATCCTCATTGCGGAATAATTGCACTGCTTTGCCCGGCCATGGATTGTTCAATCTGCATTCACCCCCGACCTGAGATTCTATTTCCACATTACCTATCTCCCCGTCATCAATAGAAGCTGAAACAAGAAATGCGCCACGGGCGGCCAGTTTATATGATGCGTCCCAGTCATCCGGCCATGCCGGGAACAGATATATAACAGGATCCTTACCCGGTGCAGGCTGGACACTCTGCAGCAGTCCTGCATGCAGGCCAGCCGCTGCATTTCCAAGCCGCTGACAATCAATAGATCCGGGTCCTTCACGCAATGTTAAACGGTTAGGAAGAACTGCTACCTGTCCAACGCCATTCCAGTCGCAGAAATCTGTTTCCGGGGTAAGGCACTTTATCTGGTTTACTATCATGTGCTTCAAATCATTACCACGTCCAAGGTAAGCAGCTGCAAGGGAGGATTGAGTTAATACATTTACCGGTGTATTTTCGTCAATTCCTTTATCGTAAATGGCATCAAATGTTGCATTGCCTGTGCGGATCATTTCAGTATCCTCCGTCCCGACCGTGCAAAGGTCATAATAGATGAGAAGGCCGGGGCTTTCCGGTCTTCCATAAAATCCTTCAGGCGGTAAGGCACTCATCCAGTAAACCGGTTGTCCTTCCTGATGGCTGTCAAGGAGATCACTGGTTGGCTGTGGAGCAATATTATCAGCAAATTCCTTCCAGACAGGTCTCATATCGGCATCAATACCAAGTATCTCTGAGGCACGGATCAGGACCGGGGTAATTCCACGCATAGCCGAAATATCCAGCAATCCATTATGGGCATCCCATACCCCTTCGCCATTGTTTGTATGATAGATGTGGTATTTTCCGTCGGACTCTTTCTTTACATGTGGATAATTACGGTAGAACTCGACTGCTCCCCTGATCACCGGATAGGCATATTCCCTTAACCATTCCGTATCGCGGGTATAATCGTAACGCAACCAATATGACCAGGCTATCTGTGCCGTGGCAGAGAATATATGGGTAACATGCCCGAATGGTGAATGTCCTTTTTCAGGGATTATCCAGTGCCCGTTTTCCCATCTGCCTACTGTGGCCCAGTTATAGCGAGCCATATGCTTTAACTTTGGTTCGGCATAACTTATGAACCTTTCAGAACGCTCTTCCCATGGTTTGCGTAAAAGGTACAGATCCCTCATTTCCTCAGCAATATCCTCCGGCATCTCATCCTGCCCGTCCCACCAGGTTGTTTCGGGTAACCAGATACCTTTACTCCCCCACTGTTGCCGGGCAGCCATAGCGTATGATTCGATATGCTTACTGTACATTGAATACATGGGCTGCAGCAGTTCAAAACGGTTGGTGGGGTGCAGTGAATTATAGTAGCAGCTCTGATTGTGCCACCAGTATTGTGATCCCCATTCCCTCATGTCGCCCGTGGTGTACCAGATCATACCGCCATACCTTGGCTGATATTCTCCCCTGGAGCTGGAGGCCATCACATACTGGAAATAGGTATAATTCTGCTCAACATAATCTGCATCACCATCTGCACTATGAAGATCCACATAGGATTTCGACCAGAAATCATGCCACCAGGTTTTATTACTTGCAAGTAGTCCATCAAATCCCTTTGAATCAGCGACATCCAATTCCTTCAAAGCCAGGTCAGCTACATCCTCCTCCGGATTAAAGCTTGATGCAGATGCAACCATGACAGTAAAAGTCCCTTTGCCGGGAGCAGCTGTGAGCTGTACGGTCGACTCGTTGAGGTACCTTGCCATCGATTTACGCCCGATAATACTTATTGCAACTGCTGAAGCATTATAGTGATCTTTTTCACGAAATTTTTGTGTAAGAATAATTCGCCCATCACGAATATCAAGTTTTAAAATTGCGTAGTGTTCACGAGTCTGAATCATTACTTCATGGTTTTCAGA
Organism: Bacteroidales bacterium; assembly: GCA_016783865.1. The sequence continues at coordinate 1,205 of JADHVS010000231.1, read as the reverse complement.
TAATTCGTAGTTTCTCCCAAGGAAATATTGCATCACATAACGCAACATACGCAGATCAACATTGACCGGGGCAGGTTGCTGCCTCTGGTCCTCAATTTCTATAGCCATTACATCCCGTTCATGCCATGCCAGGGTACGTGTTTTAATACCTTTACCCTCGGCAGTTGCAACTCCGTCATATAAACCAAGATGTTGCCTGAAGTCATCCCCGGTAAAAATTTCTTCTCCATAATCGACCATGTGAATATCCACATAGCCACAGCCACTGGCATAATCCGTATGTCGTGCAGGAAAGGAGTTAGTTGATTTATTTATCGCAAAAACATCTACACGATTTATTTGCATCTTCAATGATGTCGGTGTTGTCCAGACCAGGCTTCCCATGCGTCCGTTCCCTACCGGCATCCCTTCTTCACTTCGGCTGACCGGTTCATTATAAACAAGATCAGCATTTGATACCAATTTACGGTAATCGATAATTCCGACTTGAGAATCTGAGGGGGCATCAGTACTGGTTTTTTTTGAGCATCCAAAAATGCAAACCATACAGACCAGAAACACAATCAGCATATTATTTTTCATGTTAAAATTGTTTTATTCCAAATGGTTAAATTCTAAAAGTTAAACAGGAAGAGACAGGAAACTGTACATTGTAACTCAAAAGGGAAGTAGTATGTAGTAGAATTACAGAATAAACTCCGTAATTCATAAGAAACCGCTATGGTCCTATTGGTTCGGGCCTGTTTTTGTTTCAACCAGCACAACCCCATTTGCGCCCCTTGCCCCATATGCCGTAGCGGCAGCGCCCTTCAATATATCAATCCGGGCAATATGAGATACATGTGTAGAACCGAATATGCTTTTGTCGACCACCATACCATCGACCACGAGTAATGCCGCGTCGTTTCCTTCAAGTGAACGCGCTCCCCTTATAATAATATCACCATTGACAATTTGAACTTCAGGAAATCTTACATTGACAACCTCATAAATATCTGAGAATTGTGAAAAATCCTGGTCCTTCTTTTCCATACTTGATACAGGCATTAAATTATCCGATTCCCTGACATGCCCGTATCCAATTGCTATTTCACGACTATCCGGATCTGACCTGAATTTTAAATTCACAAGTACAATTTTATGTTTCTCCCCGATTTTTATATTTTCGGTAATAAAACCATTAGCACTTACCTTTAATTTATCTT
>JADHVS010000230.1 GCA_016783865.1 Bacteroidales bacterium | reverse complement strand
AGTACGGGCCACAAATAGCGAACGATTTTACTGTTCCTGCTACCGGTGATGTTATAGCAAGAAATCCCAATTTTGCAAACTTCAGGGTAGGTCAGGATGAACTGTTTCCTATTCCGTTGGACGAGCTGGATTTGAATCCAAACTTGCTGCCTCAAAATCCCGGATGGTAAAATCTGCATCTTGAACATAGAACTATTAGCCTTCATTCAGAAATCAAGACTTCAATTCATATGTATTCATTCTGGAACTAACAATTAAATAAGAAAAAACATGGTAGTCATTCAATCGTATGCTGCTGCCCTCGTTATGATCTTCATCACAATGCTTTGCTGGGGATCCTGGGCAAATACCCAAAAGTTGGCAAGTAAAAAATGGCGTTTTCAGTTGTTCTATTGGGACTACGCCCTGGGCGTATTGCTTGTTTCACTGCTGCTGGCTTTTACAATGGGCAGTGTTGGAGATGAGGGGCGAAGTTTCATCCCGGACCTGGCGCAGGCAGATAAATCCAGTCTCTGGTCTGCATTTATAGGGGGTGTTGTCTTCAATCTTGCAAATATTCTGCTGGTAGTAGCAATCGATATAGCCGGAATGGCAGTTGCTTTTCCGGTTGGTATTGGAATTGCATTGGTTTGGGGTGTTGTTGTAAATTACATAAAAGCTCCTGTTGGCAATCCCCTGATCCTTTTTATCGGAGTTGCCGCAGTGGCCATAGCTATTATTATTAATGCCTTTGCCTATAAAAAGGCCTCCGGTTCAAACCAGAAAAATGTTACGAAAGGATTGCTAATCGCAATTATTGCCGGTATTCTAATGGGTTTCTTCTATCGTTTTGTTGTTGCTTCAATGTCGACTGATTTCATCTCACCTGAAGCGGGTAAATTAACACCCTATACTGCAGTAGTGATCTTTTCCGTAGGACTGCTCTTATCTAATTTTATCTGGAACAGCATATTAATGGCCAAGCCTATTGATGGTGAGCCGGTGAAATACAGGGATTACTTCACCCAGGGAAATTTGAAACTGCATTTAATAGGGATCCTGGGGGGTGCAATCTGGAACATAGGGATGTCTTTCAATATTGTTGCTTCCGGAACAGCTGGTCCTGCCATTTCATATGGATTAGGTCAGGGAGCCACAATGGTCGCTGCCTTGTGGGGTGTTTTTATCTGGAAGGAATTCAAAGGAGCGCCTAAAGGTACCAATCGTTTATTAGGGCTGATGTTTGCCTTCTTTATAGTCGGATTGGCTTTAATAATTATAGCAAGAAACGCCTAAGTAACTCAAAGCAGTTTATATGTCAAAAAAAAAATCGTTGTTGTAGGAAGTTCGAATGTTGATTTGATTGTCAAAAGTGATAAAATACCCGGGCTGGGAGAAACAGTGTTGGGTGGTACATTCTTTAAAGCTGCCGGTGGCAAGGGTGCTAACCAGACCGTTGCTGCATCTAGAGCAGGAGGAGAGGTTTCATTTATATCCTGTGTTGGAGATGAATACGGTGAAGAATCTATTGAGGGATTTCGAAAAGATGGAATAAATGTAGATCATGTAAAGAAGGATCCGGATGTTGCCACAGGAATCGCTCTCATTCTGGTCGATAAAAATGGAGAGAACAGTATTTCTGTTGCTTTCGGAGCCAATCTTAGCCTGTCAGTAAAGGACATTCAAAAAGCACAACAAATCATTGCTGATGCAGATGTCTTGCTGATGCAGTTAGAAATATCTATGGATGTCGTTGAAGAAGCTGCAAAAATTGCATCAGCTGCAGGTGTTAAAACGATTCTGAATCTTGCACCTGCACAAGCCTTGAGTGATGAATTATTGAAATCAGTCAGCATATTGACACCTAATGAATCGGAAACTGAAATCTTAACCGGGATGCCGGTGAAGAATGAATCTGATGCAAGAAAAGCCGCTGCCATTCTTCATAAAAAAGGCGTGGATGTGGTTATCGTAACAATAGGTTCCAAAGGAGCACTGTTGTCAACAAAGGACGAAACGAAAATCATTAGGAGACATAAAGTTGAAGCAAAGGATACCACTGCAGCCGGAGATGTATTTAACGGAGCTCTTGCTGTAGCTATTGCAGAAAACAAATCCCTTGATGGAGCAATCCAATATGCGAATGCCGCTGCTGCTGTGTCTGTTACACGGATGGGTGCTCAACCTTCGGCTCCCACGCGGGAAGAGATCGACAACACGTTAGCAGGATCAATGTAATGTATATTAGAAACTAACTAAAACTTAGGCCATTGAAAAATTCATTATTTATTCTCACACTAATCGCTTCGACCATACTTCTTGCTGGCTGTCAGTCTGGCGAATACGAGCGTATTTCCGAAGACGAACTCCGCAATAAGATTGCAGGAGGATGGGCAGGCAAAATGATCGGTGTTTCCTATGGAGCACCCACGGAGTTCGTTTATAACGGGGTGATAAACGAAGATCCTATCAATTGGAATCCGAAATCTTTACGAAAGTCTGTAGGACAGGACGACCTGTACGTTCAGATGAGCTTTATGATGACCATGGATGAATACGGAATGGATGCTCCCGTAGAGAAATTCGGGGAAGCTTTTGCCAATGCCGGGTATATGTTGTGGCATGCTAACAGGGGGGCACGTATGAATATCTGGAACGGGATCATGCCTCCTCTGTCTGGGCATCCTGACTATAACCTACATGCAGATGACATCGATTTTCAGATCGAGGCAGACTATATCGGGCTCATGAGCCCCGGTATGCCACAAACTTCAAACAAGATTTGTGATAAGATCGGCCACATCATGAATTATGGTGACGGAGTTTACGGCGGCATGTTTGTCAGTGCCTTATATACTGCGGCATATTTTGAGGATGATATTAAGCAGGTGCTCTACACCGCCATGAAATCATTGCCCGAAGAGAGCCAGTACCACATGATATTAAGCGATGTTGTTGATGGTTACCAGAGAAATCCGGATGATTGGAAGCTTACATGGCAGGAAATTTACGATAAGTGGGGAGAGGTGGACATCTGTTGTGCCCTGTCAGAATATAACATAGATGCTAAACTGAATGGAGCTTTTATTGCTATGGGATTATTATATGGCGATGGAGATTTCAAAAAAACCATGGAAATAAGTACACGCTGCGGAGCAGATTCAGACTGCAATCCATCTAATTGTGGCGGAGTCCTGGGCATCATCATGGGCTATGACGACATACCGACTGAGTGGACCCGCTATATCGATGAGATTGCTGATTCCCTCTTCATCTACACCGATTATTCATTTAACATAGCAGTTGACAGAACATTGTTCTATGCAAAAAAATTGATCGTAGAAAATGGAGGTAAGGTAGAAGATGGCATGCTCTACATTAAAAAGCAGGAACCAGTACCTGCTGAGCTTGAAGTTTCATTTCCAGGAATTGTTCCTAAAGAAAAAGTGACAATAGATGATGAAGATTATTGGGAATGGAAAGGTGACTGGAAGACAGTTCAACAGCCAAATCAGTGGGATTCTGAAGAAAAGCAAAAGCAGGCTGAAGAGGCTGGCTCTGAAGTAAGTTTCAAATTCAATGGAACCGGAGCCGTGGTTATGGGAAGATTTGATATGGACTGTGGCCAGGTCGATATATATGTCGATGGGGAGTATTACCAATCGAAGGACCTTTACTACAAAATGATGGACTGGGGAGCCGGAGATGGCTGGCTGAATGGCGCACACATTGCACACGTGATGAACCTGGCCCCTGGAGACCATGAAATCAAATTGGTGATCAATGGTAAAAAGAACGAGAAATCTGAAGGAACCAAACTTAAGGTGGCAAGAGCTATTGTGTACAAAAAAATATAGGAGATGAATATTTCAAAAAGACCGATACTTCTTCTGCTCTTGTTCACCGCTATGGCCCGGCCCGGTATTTCCCAGGTTGGTGATCATAACTATCAATCAACTGTACATACATTTAATGAAGCCTGGAATACTGGCGAGGTAGATCTACTGGATGAGGTTGTGCATCCTGAATATTTAAAACTGGAAGGTGACCTGGAATTGAAAGGTATTGAAGCATTGAAGGAATATGTCCGGAATTACAGGGCATCATATGTAGACGTTAAAATTATGTACGTCGATGAGATCTACGGAAAAGAAAAGGCAGCCATTAATTTTATCATTGAGGCGACACCGAAAGAAAGCGGAAAGAAATTCAAATCTGAGGGGATTGTGATATTTCACTTTCTTGATGGAAAAATAATTGAAGATCATAGTGTCTTTGATCAACTGTCAGCATTAAAACAACAGGGTTATAAAATAATAGATCCTGAATAAGCATTCGGAAATAAAACCATAGATATGAAATATAGTATTCGTAATAATCAAGTCGTAAAACAAAGAAGCTCTCGTAAATCTGTCAGGGAATGGGGATTCCTGCTTCTGGCACTGAGTTTTTTAATAGCGTGTAGTTCGAATGAGAATGAACCAGAGAAGACCAGGGTGCTTCTCGATACCGATGCAAACAATGAATTAGATGATCAGCATGCCATTGCATACATGCTTTTTAACGGTGATTATTTTGATGTTGAAGGAATTACAGTAAACAGGACCAGCAACGGAGGTGATGTCAGCAAACATTATGAAGAGGCTGAAAGAGTGGTGAAATTATGCGACCTGCATGGTAAGATAGACATCTATACAGGAGCGGACGGATCATTTGAAGAAATAAAAGAACATATAAATGAACCAGCATTTGATGGGATGGAAGCGGTTGATTTCATCATAGAAAGAGCTCATGCAAAATCAGACAGGAAACTGGTATTACTGCCCGTTGGTAAGCTGACGAATATTGCGCTTGCAGTAAAAAAAGACCCTTCCATTGCATCTATGGTTAGAATTGTCTGGCTCGGTTCCAACTATCCCGATCCCGGGGAATATAATCAAGTCAATGATATTTCAGCCATGCAATACCTCCTTGACGCCGAAGTGGATCTTGAAGTCGTTACGGTTCGTTATGACAAACCATCCGGTACTGCTGCTGTCAAAGCCTTGCTATCTGAAATAGAAGAGAAAATGCCGGGGAAAGGCCCCACGGTTTCAGAACCGGTTACCGGACGTCACGGCAATGAGTTCGTAACTTTTGGGGATTATGCTGTGAGTCTCTTTAGAAATATTGACGATTATGATGGAGATCCCCCGTCAAGAGCTTTGTATGATATGGCCGCTCTTGCCATTGTAAAAAATCCATCATGGGCAGTTAAATCAATGATACCAGCTCCTGAGTATGTGGATGATACCTGGATCGACAGACCGGATAATACTCATGAAATCACCATATGGGAAGATTTTGACAAGAAAAGCATACTGGATGACTTCTATGCCTCAATGGAAGACTATGTGCTTGCATCAGAAAGTAAGTAATTCGAATAAGAAAAACCACGAATAGGCAAAACATGAAAGAATTTAATAGAATAGCTGTCTTGCTATTGATATTGTTGTATTCAGGTATAACGTATGCTCAGACCAGTAGTGGATCTGAATACAAAGACAAAATGCTTACTTCTGCTGATGGCGATCATTATTATATCTCATCGCTCAATGGCTCAGCTAGTGGTGATGGCAGTGCCAATGATCCATGGGATTCCCTGGATGATATTAACCAGCTCAACTTATCGCCGGGTGATACAATATTTTTTGAACGGGGTTCAAGCTGGTCGGGATCTTTCGAGATTAGTGCTTCCGGGACAGAATCAAATCCAATTGTCTTCACAGCATATGGCTCTGGCAATTTGCCAGCTATAAGCAATCCGGATACAGATATAAACGATGGTAATGCAATTCGCATTTCAGCCAGCTATATCACTATTGAAAACCTCTACGTTCATGATTGTGGACTCAGCGGACCCCGTACAGTTGCAGGTATTGCCTCCTTCGATCGCGAAGACCATCACATTGTAATTCAGCATTGTGAATTCGAGGGGTGTCGTGTTGCAGTAAGATTATATGCACACGATGTACTCATCACGAATAACTATATGCATACACCAGGAGGAGGCATCAATGAATGGTGGGGACCGATGGCCGTTGTTGGGGCCGGATACAACGGTGACATCTCTTACAACACAATTGAGGGATTCCTGGCACCAAACAACTATGGTTATGATGGTGGAGCAATTGAACTTGACGATGAGGGTATTCACACGAATTGGAAGATACATCATAACATCAGTCGCGGTAACCAGGGATTCCTTGAAACCTATGATGACTCTGAATGCGATGATTGTACCTGGGGAGATATTGAGATTTGCTATAACTACAGCGACGATTACCAGTGGTTCATCGACGGTCCCATCGGGTCCAATCCTGTCATTGAAAACAATACGATACTCAGGGTGCTGCCGGCAAACACGGATTTTAACTGGGGCATAAGCCTGCATCATCTAATACCACAAGGATCTGTCAGAAACAATATTTTTGTACTGGCAAATGGTGTTAGTGCATTCGAGTGGGAGAATCCAGGCGCTTCAACCAGTGATAATATCTATTTCTCAGTGGATAACAGCCTGGCCAATCCGAAAGGGTATCCCCTGGGACCAGGTGAAATTATCGCCGATCCGCTATTTATAGACTACGATGATCGTGATCTACATTTGCAGCAGGGCAGTCCTGCTATTGACATTGCTGATTCTTCCAGGTATTCAACAGATCTTGATAAC
>JADHVS010000042.1 GCA_016783865.1 Bacteroidales bacterium | reverse complement strand
GTTCACATCACTGATATCGGGGATATTATTGAGGGTAACTTTTTCAGGTGTAAGCAGGGTGGCACAAATAATCTGCAGGGCTTCGTTTTTGGCTCCCTGGGGGAACAGATCTCCTGCAAGTGATTGACCACCATTGATAATAAAGGTGCCCATGGAAGACGGAACTATTTCTTTTTTGGATTTCTTCTTTTCTTGGCTTTGTACAGGATATCCCGTGTATCCGACAGTTTCAGGTTTTTGTCGGCAACGATCCTGCCCCTGGACAGCGTTTTCAGATCGTCAAAAATCACATCATCTTCCACTACCTCCCTGTTCCAGGTGAGATAACACTTCTTCATGTGATTGGCAATCAGACTAATCAGCATTTCGCGCTCTTCCCCTTCCGGGTAATCAGATGCCTTGTCGATCAACTGCTCAATGATCTTGCCATAGTGCTTCCAGCGAATCTGCTGGCTGCCGTACGGGATGGATTTTGGCTTTTCATACAACACTTCCGGGACCGGTGCTTCATAGGGTGATTCAATATCCAGTTTAAAATCTGACATGATGGCCAGGTGATCCCATAACTTGTGCTTGAAATCTGCCACATCGCGCAAGTGAGGATTCAGGTTACCCATAATGCCAATGACGGCCCTTGATGCTTTATTGCGTTCCTCCCGGTCCTCAATGGTCATCAGGTGATCGACCATCTTCTGAATATTTCTTCCATATTCCGGCAGGACAAGTTTCTTCCTCTGTGTATTGTAGTTATAAGTCATGAAGTAAATTTTTGCAAATCTAAGGAAATAACTGGGAAGTAAAGGCCTTCTTTCCTGTTAAATGGGTTTTACGATCTTTAATTTGGCAAATTTAAGCAAAAGTTGCTTTTGTCCTGCCTCTCTGAAAAATACTGTAGCCTTCCTGTCGGTCCCTTCCCCTTCCAGGCTGATTATTTTGCCCATGCCAAACCGGGGATGTTCAACTTCCATTCCCATCTGGATCTTGAAAGGATCATCTGCCTCAAAAAATTTCCGGGGTGTTGCAGGTTGTTTTTTTGCGGGTGGCCTGCTGAATCGATTTGTATTGATTCCCATGGGCTGGTTCAGTACGGTTCTTTCTATCGATTCTGCTCCGGACAAATGAACAGGATCGATCTCCTTAAGAAAACGACTGGGGGTGCAATTCAGCAAAACACCCCATTTGTATCGGGACGAGGCATAGCTTAATGTAACCTTTTTCATCGCACGGGTGATGGCCACATAGAACAACCGGCGTTCTTCCTCCAGCTCCTCCCGGGTGGAATAGGATAGTCTCGATGGGAAAAGATCTTCTTCGAGCCCAGCCACAAAGACCTGCTTAAATTCCAATCCTTTCGCTGAATGGATGGTCATTATGGCCACCTTGTTCCTGTCCTCTGCCTTATCAGTATCCTGGTCGGTCAGCAAAGCAACATTTTGCAGGTATGCATCCAGGGTGGATGATTCTGCCTCATCCTGCCTATCCGTATATTCCTTAATCCCGTTGAGCAATTCCTGGATATTCTCGTATTTACTGATATTCTCCGGTGATTTGTCAACATGAAGGTCCTTCAGAATACCCGAACTCTCAGCAATGGTAAACGCAAGGTTAAAGGCTTCCATGCGCTTCAGGCTGTCCCTGTAACCACTTATTAAACGGACAAATCCATACAGTTTCGAAAGGGTTCCCTTGTTGAATATACCGGCATGTATATCAATTTCAAGCAGGATTTCCCAGATACGCTTGTTGAATTTGTCACTCAGTCCCTCAAGTTTGCTGATGGTGGTATTGCCGATACCCCTTGCCGGATAATTAATGATCCTCAGCAACGCTTCTTCGTCATGGGGATTTACAGTGAGCCTGAAATAAGCCAGCAGATCTTTGATCTCTTTTCGGTGATAGAAGGACAGGCTGCCATATACTTTATAGGGAATATTCAGTTTGCGCAGTGATTCCTCGAAGATCCTTGATTGTGCGTTGGTACGGTACAGGATCGCATAATCCCTGTAATGAAAATGATCTGAATATATAGAATCCTGGATCATATTTGAGACCAGGTATCCTTCTTCATTATCGGTAGCTGCCCGGATCAGCCGGATCTTATCTCCCGGTTCATTGTCTGACCAAACCTTCTTGCTGATCTGATCGCGGTTCTTGTTAATCAGGCTGTTAGCCGCATTAACTATGGTCTGGGTCGACCGGTAATTTTGTTCCAGTTTATAGAGCTTGTATTGAGGATAGTCGTTCCGGAAATTTAAAATATTCTCGATACGGGCGCCGCGGAAGGAATAGATGCTCTGCGCATCATCACCCACGACGCATATGTTTTTGTTTTTAGCCGAAAGGTGCTTGATGATCATGTACTGAACATAGTTGGTGTCCTGGTACTCATCCACAAGCACAAACTGAAACAGGTTCTGATATTTTTCAAGGATTTCGGGGAAATCACGAAACAGGATATATGTATTCAGCAGCAGGTCATCAAAATCCATGGCATCCGCCTTCTTCAACCGCTGGGAATATTTCATATAAATATCTGCGATATGGGGCCGCCTCGTTGTCCTGTCCATCTCCATCAGTTGGGTGCTGCTGTAATAGGCTTTGGGAGTGACCAGGTTATTCTTGGCAGAAGAGATCCTGCCATAGATCTCTGCAGGTTTATACTGCTGGTCATCCAGGTTCATTTCCTTTATGATAACCTTGAGGATATTTTTCGTGTCGGTAGTATCATATATTGTATAACTGGAAGGATAATCCAGTACCTTGCCCTCCATTCGCAATATCCTGGCAAAGATCGAGTGGAAGGTTCCCATCCACAGGCTCAGCGCCAATTCAGGCCCAACCAGTTGACCGATCCGGTCCTTCATCTCCCGTGCCGCCTTATTGGTAAAGGTGAGAGCCAGGATATGAAAAGGGTGCACACCCATGCTCAGCAGATGGGCTATTCGATAGGTCAACACCCTGGTCTTGCCCGATCCGGCCCCGGCGATAACCAGTGATGGACCCTCGTAATGCTCAACTGCCGTTCTTTGTGCGGAATTTAAATCTTCAAGGTATGTTCTCACAGAAATCAATCAGATTAAAGCGCAAAATTAAAATAATTGTAAGTTTAAAGAATATAAATTATTTTCACCAACCATAATATTTTCTTATCAAGACAGTTATTCTATTGAGTTTTTCAATGATGTAATGGTTACATGACACTTCACTACAAATATTTTTTACCGGGTTTATTCTTCACTTTATCCGTTTTAATTGGAAATATCGGTTGCGGATGGTCGCAAATATCATCGCCCTGGGCCGATTATTCCGATACCGTCGACTATCCTGAATTTTCCGGTACAGATCTGTTTTATATATTTCATTCACCGGTAGAATCCCCTCAGCAAAGATATGGCAGGCTGGTGGCCAATCCGCCGGCCGGCTCAACTCCCGGCTGGGATTTTGAATGGAGCAAGTATGATACGGTAAATAAAGTATTCGGCACTCCTTTTTTTACTCAACCCGGTGACTCCTCATCTGAAATATCAAATCTCGAATCGGGAGGTTACCAGGTCAGGATTACCGGTCCGGATACCGATACAACCTTCAGGGCATGGGTATACAGAAATTCTCCCATTGTGGAGGTGGAAAAAACCGATGAAGGATTGATTAAAAGGTACAAATATACCTGTGATTATTTACAGCTTAACGGCACCGCCGCAGCTGAGGAACATATTTATTATGACCTGGCTGCCGGGAAAAGGTTATCCGTTCCTAATGCCATGTCTTTTGAATGGACCTCTGACAATGACGATGTAAAGATACAATCCCCTTCATTTTTTCTTAATCCCCGCCTGAGCAGTAACCTGCCTTCGGTTGACACCTGGTTTATCCTGACTGCCGTAGACAGTTTTGGGTTGGTCCAGGATGATTCCGCATATTATGAAACAATACATACTAAGGCAGAATTCAAGATTAAGATTGAAGACGAAGAAAATGAGGGAGTGTGGATCGAACCGAGTGAGAACAAGGGGGAGGCGCCCCTTATCGTCAGATTCATTAACCTGTCTGAAAACGGGGTTAAGTTCCAGTGGTCTTTTGTCGACAGTGCAAAGACCGGTGAGGGAAGTACAGCAACAACATTTATCCTCGAAGATTCCGTTGAATTTACCTACTATATTCCCAATTATTACTTCCCGAAATTGATATCCATCAGTTATGAGAATTGTAAGGATTCATTCCCTAACACCTTTCAGAATGAGACTCCCATCGAGATTCAGGTAGAACCTTCGAAGCTGGATATGATGAATGTATTTACACCCAACAACGATGGAATCAACGACATTTTCCTGGTGGATGCAAAATCGCTCAGGGATTTTAAAATCAGCATTTACAACCGCTGGGGGAAACTTGTCTATGAACATATTCAGACGGAAGATAGATGGGACTGGGAAGGATGGGATGGGACCATCCTGGGAAAAGGAAACCGCAAAGCGGAACCCGGTGTATATTTTTATGTGATCGAAGCTATCGGCTGGGATGCAAAAAAATTCAGGAAAGGGATCTACCGGGGATTTGTCTACCTCTTTATGGATAAGGAAAGCCTTTGAAGAAATGACTAGAATGACTAAAATGACTAAAATGATCTAAAATTGGAATATAATTCTAGTCATTCTAGCTCATTTTAGTCATTTTAGCTCATTCTTCTTCCTGGTCTTCCGTGTAAGCCTTAAGTAACTGTTCCTGCACATCCGGCGGTACCTGGCTGTATTCAGCATACTTCATCGAATACATGGCACGGCCGTTGGTTATAGAACTCAGGGCAGTGGAATACTTATTCATTTCTGCCAGGGGCACTTTAGCTGAGACCTTCTCAAAGCTCTTTTCGCTGCTCATTCCCTGAACAATGGCACGCCGTCCCTGCAGGTCACTGATAACATCACCCATTCTGTCGGATGGTACAAAAACTTCAAGATCGTAAATGGGTTCCATGATCTTTGGTCCGGCATTTCTGAAAGCCTCTTTGAAAGCATTCCTTCCTGCGAGTCTGAAGGAGATATCATTGGAGTCGACAGGGTGCATCTTACCATCATATACATATACTTTAATGTCACGGGCGTAAGATCCGGTCAGGGGTCCTTCTTCCATCTTCTCCATGATACCTTTTAAAATAGCCGGCAAGAACCTTGCATCGATAGAACCACCAACAATGCAATTGTGAAATACCAGCTTGCCACCCCACTGCAGGTTAACTTCATCCTTATTTCTGATGGAAACCTTGATATCTTTACCGTTGACCTTGAACATACCGGGATCGGGCGCTCCTTCAATATAGGGTTCTATGATCATATGTACTTCTCCAAACTGACCAGCTCCACCGGATTGCTTTTTATGGCGATAATCGGCCTGCGCAATTCTGGTAATGGTTTCACGATATGGTATACGTGGCAGCATGAATTCTATTTTCAGTCCGAATGTTTTTTCCAGGTGCCATTTAACGATCTTTAAATGGTGTTCACCCTGACCCCCCAGAATGATTTGCTTTAGTTCCTTGGAATATTCCACATTCACGGTTGGATCCCCTTCGTGTATACGGGTAAGGGCTTCCCCTAATCTTTCTTCGTCTCCTTCATTCACCGGTTTAATGGCAGTCCTGAATTTAGGCTCAGGAAACCGGGTAGGAGCCATCACATATGATGAAGAACCGACAGTCAGTGTATGGTTGGTTTTGGTATTCTTCAACTTAACGGTTGCTCCCAGATCGCCTGCTGAAAACCTGGCGACTTTATCCCTCGTTTTACCGGCCACAACAAATAGCTGGGATAATCTTTCCTTGGTTCTGGTATTGTTATTGGTCAGGTCAATCCCTTCTGATACTTCTCCGGAGATGACCTTAAAATAGTTGATCTCACCAATATGTGATTCGTATTCAGTTTTGAAAACAAATATGGACGCGGGACCTGAAGGATCACATTTTATCTCTTTGTCATCAGTTGTTTTGGGAGCATCCATCTGGCCGGGAGTCGGAAGTACATTGACGATAAACTCCAGCAACCTCCTGACACCTGCATTTGTTTTGGCTGATGTACAGAACACCGGTGATAATTCAGCCTTTTTTAATCCCTCCAGGATTCCTTTCCTGATCTCATTCTCATCGAGGCTGTCCTTCTCAAAGAAAAGTTCCATTAATGATTCATCATTCTCTGCGGCTTTTTCAACCAGCTCATTGTGTAATTCAGCTGCCTTATCTGCTTCATCTGCAGGGATATCAGTAACTTCTGCCTTGCCTCCGTCCTTCGAAAATTTATAACATTTCATGGTCAGGACATCAATGATAGAATCAAAGGAAGTGCCGGTATAGACCGGATATTGGGTAATGACGAGCCTGCTGCCAAACCTTTCCTTGAGTGATTCGATCGACTTTTCGAAGTTTGCTTTGTCGTGATCACACTGGTTGATGACAAAGACCACCGGGATCTGGCTGTCTGTTGTATAGCGACTGTGAATATCGGTACCTACTTCCACGCCATTCTGCGCATTAATGACAATTAAGGCTGTATCGGCAACACGCAGGCTGGAAATGACACCACCAATAAAATCGTCTGCTCCGGGAGCATCCAGTATATTTATTTTGTGGTCGCCAAATTCAGTATACATTAAGGTAGAATAGATCGATCTTTCGTTCTCCTGTTCAATTTCCCTGAAGTCTGAAACAGTATTCTTGCTTTCCACATCACCTTTTCTTGAAATGACTCCGCCCTCAAGCAACATGGATTCTCCAAGGGTGGTTTTGCCTGAACCTGAATGGCCGAGGAGTAAAATATTCTTAATTTGATCAGTCTGGTAAGTTTTCACAAGTTTATTTTTTTATAATTAGTTGACAATATATAAAGAAATATAGAATCCCGGGTACACGGGACAACCACTCGTTAAATCAGTTCTCAGAAGTGACTTGCAAAAGTAATAATTTTCTATAAAGTACCAAGTATGGCAATCCATTTTTGAAGCCGGGAAACAGATGAAAAAAATGCGTTAAAAGGACGAAAAAAATCAATATTACGGCCCTCTTAATTCGATCGAAACACCAGTAAAATCAGTAATAAAAGGCGAATTCTGAAATTCACAGGAAAAGTTATTGTTTTCAAAAAAAAAAGTATACCTTTGCGAACCGATTTATTTACCTGATTTTAAATAATAAAGGATTTAGCTATATGCCTACAATTCAGCAATTAGTAAGAAAAGGAAGGAAGAAACAAATTGAAAAAAGTAAAGCGCCTGCACTTGATTCTTGTCCGCAGCGAAGAGGTGTTTGTGTGCGTGTTTATACAACAACACCCAAAAAGCCTAATTCTGCGATGAGGAAAGTTGCCAGGGTAAGGTTGATCAACCAGAAGGAAGTGAATGCTTATATCCCGGGTGAAGGCCATAATCTCCAGGAGCACTCTATCGTGCTTATCCGGGGAGGCAGGGTAAAAGATCTTCCGGGTGTGAGGTATCACCTGATCAGGGGTGCACTCGACACTTCAGGAGTAGAGGGCCGGACCCAGAGGCGTTCGAAATATGGTACGAAGAGACCTAAGAAGTAAGAAACGATACTATATATTATATATATGAGAAAGAGGAAACCAAAAAAGAGAATATTGCTTCCGGATCCGAAGTTTAATGATACACTTGTAACAAGGTTCGTTAACAACCTGATGGTTCAGGGGAAGAAAAGTGTTTCATTACAGATCTTTTATGATGCGATGGCAGAGGTGGATGAGAAATTGAAAGCAGAGAATAAACCTGCTCTCGAGATTTGGAAAAAGGCACTTGAGAATATTACTCCACAGGTGGAGGTAAAGAGCCGGCGGGTTGGGGGTGCTACCTTTCAGGTCCCCATGGAGGTAAGACCCGACAGGAAGATCTCCCTGAGCATGAAGTATATGATCCTTTACGCCAGGCAGAGATCCGGTAAGTCGATGAGTGAAAAACTGGCTGCAGAAATAATAGCAGCATATAAGGAAGAAGGTGGTGCAGTCAAGAAAAAGGAAGATATGCACCGAATGGCAGAGGCGAACAAGGCTTTTGCTCACTTCAGATTCTAAGCTGATTTCAATATAAACAGGTGAGCAAAGATTTAAAATATACGAGGAACATTGGCATTATGGCTCATATCGATGCCGGCAAGACCACAACTACAGAAAGGATTCTGTATTATACCGGTCTTACGCATCGCATGGGTGAGGTTCATGATGGCGCTTCCGTTATGGACTGGATGGTTCAGGAGAAGGAGCGCGGGATTACCATCACCTCGGCTGCAATCACCAGTTTCTGGAATTACAAAGATCAGCAATACAAGATCAATATTATAGATACTCCCGGTCATGTAGATTTTACCGTGGAGGTAGAACGTTCGTTACGGGTCCTGGATGGTGCAGTGGCCCTTTTTTGTGGAGTAGGGGGAGTGGAACCGCAGTCAGAAACGGTCTGGAGACAGGCTGAAAAATATAGCGTACCCAGCATTGCCTTTGTTAATAAACTCGACAGGGTGGGGTCTGATTTCTTTCGCGTGATTACTGAAATTCATGATAAGCTGGGAGCTCATGCTGTTCCTATGCAATTGCCTGTCGGCGCCGAAGATAAGTTTAAAGGGGTTGTTGACCTGATCGAAAGAAAAGCCATTACCTGGACAGATGATGACAGCCAGGGAATAAATTTTGAATATTCTGCAGTGCCCGAAGATATGGTGGAGGTTGTAGAAGAATGGAGAGAAAAGCTGGTTGAGGCGGTCTGTGAATCAAACGATGAAATATTGGAGAGATTTTTGGAGGACAGGGAATCAATTACCGTGGAAGAATTTCTTGAAGCAGCCAGAAAAGCAACCATCGGCCTCAAGATTGTCCCGGTTTATTGTGGTGCAGCTTTTAGGAATAAAGGAATACAGCAATTGCTCGACGGTATCGTAGCACTGCTTCCCAATCCAATTGACAAGGGTGCCGTTACCGGGTTGAATCCTTTCATTAAAAAGGAAGAAGTCCGGTTACCACAGATCGATCAGCCACTGGCAGCACTGGCATTTAAAATTGCCACCGATTCATTTGTTGGTCGCCTGGCCTACGTCAGGGTTTATTCCGGAACGATAACTGCCGGAATGCAGGTCTTGAACAGCAGAACAAATAAGAAGGAGAGGATAACAAGGATTTTTCAGATGCATGCCAATAAGCAGAATCCAAAGGACAAGATTGAAGCGGGAGATATTTGCGGCATTGTTGGTTTTAAGGATGTTAAAACAGGAGATACCCTGTGCGATCCCAAGCACGCCATTACACTCGAATCGATGATCTTTCCTGATCCGGTGATCAGCATTGCCGTTGAACCAAGAACCCAGGCGGACATCGATAAAATGACACAGGCTTTTAATAAGCTTGCAGAGGAAGATCCAACATTCCTGATAAAGCAAGATGAAGAAACCGGTCAGACCATCATCAACGGTATGGGTGAGCTTCACCTGGAAGTCCTGATCGAACGGTTAAAAAGAGAATATCACGTGGAATGTAATCAGGGAATCCCCCAGGTTAATTATAAAGAAGCTATTACAGGTACAGTTGAACACAGGGAGGTTTTCAAAAAGCAAACCGGAGGAAAAGGAAGGTTTGCAGAAATATTGTTTGAGATTTCTCCTACCGATGATAAGGAACCTGGCTTCCAGTTTGTGAATGATATCAAGGGAGACAGTATTCCAAGGGAATTCATTCCATCCATTGAAAAGGGATTCAGGGAGTCGATGTATAATGGTCCCCTGGCGGGATACCCGATCGATAACCTTAAAGTGGTTCTGAAAGACGGGACGTACCATCATGTGGATTCTGATCCCCTTTCGTTTGAAACCGTTTCCAGGATTGGATTCAGAAACGCTGCCGATTCGGCAAACCCGATCCTGCTGGAACCCATCATGTCGGCCGAGGTAGTTACACCGGAAGAATACATGGGCGATGTGATATCCGATTTTAACAGGCGCAGGGGCCAGGTGGAAGGAATGGAAAGCAAGGCCGGAATGCGTGTCATTAAAGCAAAGGTTCCTTTAGCTGAACAGTTTGGCTACGTAACAGTGCTGCGGACATTAACTTCGGGAAGGGCAACTTCAACCATGGAGTTTTCCCATTATGAAGAAGTTCCTTCGGTCATTGCCAGGGGATTGCTCGAAAGAATAACAGGTAAAACGCTGTTTGTATAAAAAGACAGAAGACAGAATACAGAAGACAGAATACAGAAGGTGGAAAAAAAAATAATATAACAATGAGTCAGAAGATCCGAATTAAATTAAAGTCGTACGATCATAACCTGGTTGATAAATCAGCCGAAAAGATTGTGAAGACGGTAAAGTCGACTGGTGCGGTTGTAAGCGGCCCCATCCCCTTGCCCACTCATAAAAGGGTATTCACGGTGTTGAGGTCGACCTTTGTAAACAAGAAAGCCAGAGACCAGTATGAATTGAGTTCATACAAAAGATTGCTTGATATTTACAGTTCCACACCAAAGACTATTGATGCACTCATGAAACTGGAATTACCCAGTGGTGTTGAAGTAGAAATTAAAGTGTAATAAAACAATAAGATATGCCTGGATTAATAGGAAAAAAAGTTGGAATGACATCAGTCTTTGATGACCAGGGGAAAAATGTTCCCTGTACTGTCATTGAAGTAGGGCCATGCGTTGTAACACAAATTAAAACCGAAGAAAAAGATGGTTACAGAGCTGTTCAACTGGCTTATGATGACAAAAAGGAGAAACATACCACCAAGGCAATGCTGGGCCATTTTAAGAAGGCAAAAACCACACCTAAAAGAAAAGTAATTGAGCTGAAAGGATTTGTGAAAGATTGGAAACCCGGTGATGTGATTACCGTGGATTACTTTAATGATGACACCTGGCTTGATGTGAGCGGAGTTTCCAAAGGAAAAGGATTTCAGGGTGTTGTTAAGAGACATGGTTTCAGGGGTGTGAATGATGCTACTCACGGACAACATAACAGGAGCAGGGCCCCCGGTTCTCTGGGAGCTTCTTCGCATCCCTCAAGAGTTTTCAAAGGGATGAAAATGGCTGGTCAGACCGGAAATAAGCAGAATAAAATAATTAACCTGAGAGTGGTAAGGATTGTTCCTGAAGAAAACCTCCTGTTGCTGAAAGGTTCAGTGCCAGGCTCTAACGGATCATATTTAATAATTGAAAAGTAATGAAGGTAGATGTTTTAAATATTAACGGAGAAGGTACCGGCAAGAAGGCTGAATTAAAAAAGTCGATCTTTGGAATTGAGCCCAGCGATCATGCCATTTACCTGGATGTAAAACATATTCAGAACAACAACCGCCAGGGAACAAGCAGTACAAAGGAGAGAAGCGAAATTGTTGGAAGTACCAGGAAGATCAAGCGTCAGAAAGGAACCGGTACAGCCAGGGCAGGTAGCATCAAGTCGCCTATTTTCAGGGGCGGTGGCAGAGCATTCGGTCCAAGGCCGAGGGATTATGGCTTCAAATTGAACAAAAAGGTGAAGCAACTGGCGCGGAAATCTGCACTCACCTATAAAGCCCGGAAACAGAATATCCTCGTTCTGGAAGATTTCTCTATCGATGCTCCGAAAACGCAGGAATTTGCGGATATCAGAAAAAACCTCAGGATAGACGATAAAAAGTCCCTGATGGTTTTATCTGAACAGAATAAAAATATATATTTGTCATCCCGTAATTTGCCAGGCTCCAAAGTTATAACTGTCTCAGAGTTAAATACATACGATATTATGAATGCTTCTGTCGTGGTGTTTGTCGAGAGTTCTTTGGATGCTTTGCAAAAATAGGGTCATAAAAAATTGAAGATTGGTCATGGAAATTTTAATAAAACCAATAGTAACTGAAAAGCTGACTACCCAGGGCGATGCGATGAATCGCTACGGATTTGTGGTGGATAAGAAAGCCAACAAGTTGCAGATTAAAGAGGCTATTGAAAAAGCCTACAACGTAAGCGTTGAGTCGGTGAACACAATGAAGTATGGTGGGAAGAGAAAAACCCGTTACACCCGGACAGGATTGCTTTCAGGTAAAACCAAATCTTATAAGAAGGCAATTATTACCCTGTCAGAGGGAGAAGTGATTGACTTTTATAGCAATATTTAATTAAGATGGCTGTAAGAAAATTTAAACCTGTTACACCAGGTCAGAGACAAAAGATAATAAGCAACTTTGATGAGATCACGAGGTCGACACCTGAGAAATCGTTGATCAGGCCGATGAAAAATTCGGGAGGAAGAAACAACACCGGTAAAATGACCATGCGTTACATGGGTGGTGGACATAAAAAGAAATACAGGGTGATCGATAAAATGAGGGATAAGGATGGTATGCCGGCTGAGGTTAAAACCATTGAATACGATCCCAACCGCTCAGCAAGGATTGCACTCGTAGTATATGCGGATGGTGAAAAGAAATATATTCTGGCACCCAATGGAATCAAAACAGGTCAGAAAATTCAATCAGGAAAAGATATTCCTCCTGATGTTGGAAATACCCTGTTCCTGTCAGATATTCCTCTTGGAACCATTGTCCATAACATTGAACTTCGTCCCGGACGGGGTGGTGCTCTGGCCAGGAGTGCCGGATCATATGCACAACTCACGTCCCGAGACGGGAAATATGCGATCATCAAGCTTCCTTCCGGTGAATCGAGAATGGTGCTGGTCACCTGCAGGGCTACAGTAGGAAGCGTATCCAATCCGGATCATGACCTGGAGAAGTCAGGCAAGGCTGGAAGATCGCGCTGGTTTGGAAGAAGGCCCCGTGTACGTGGTGTTGCCATGAACCCGGTTGATCACCCGATGGGTGGTGGAGAAGGAAGAGCCTCGGGAGGACATCCCAGGTCGAGGGCTGGCTTGTTGGCCAAAGGTTTCAAAACCAGGTCCAGGAAGAAAGACTCTAATAAATATATTGTAGAAAAAAGAAAATCGAAAAAATAAAAGATTGAATTTATGAGCCGTTCAGTAAAGAAAGGTCCTTTTATTGACTTCAAACTGGAGAAGAGAGTTACAGAGATGAATGATACAGGTAAAAAGTCTGTAATTAAAACCTGGTCAAGGAGATCTGTCATTTCACCCGACTTTGTGGGTCAAACAATTGCAGTGCATAACGGAAACAAATTCATTCCGGTGTATATCACTGAAAACATGGTAGGCCATAAGCTTGGGGAATTTGCACCTACCAGGATTTTCAGGGGACATGGCGGGAAAGCCAGATAAATCACCGGGAAATAAATAAAATGTAAGCAAGAATGGGAGCAAGGAAAAGAAACAGAGCCGAAAAGAACAAAGAGGAAAGGGCAAACAAATATTTCGCCATATTAAATGATTGTCCTTCTTCTCCAAGAAAAATGAGACTTGTAGCTGATCTTATCAGGGGAGAGGAAGTAAACAGCGCATTGAATATATTGAAATTCAGTCCGCAACACGCTTCCAGGAACCTGGAAAAACTAGTGCTTTCGGCCATTTCAAACTGGCAGAATAAAAATGAAGGCGTCAGGATCGAAGAAAGCCATCTATTTGTAAGTGAGATCAAGGTTGACCAGGGAAGGACACTCAAGAGGTTCCGTCCGGCACCCCAGGGCAGGGCTCACAGGATTAGAAAAAGATCTAACCATGTAACCTTGTATCTCGCATCAGCAAAACAAAAAGAAGAAACTGAAAAACAAACAGAAAACTAAATGGGACAAAAAACTAATCCTATAGCAAATCGTTTGGGCTTTATCAAGGGATGGGATTCCAACTGGTATGGCGGAAAAGACTATTCCGCCAAGCTGGTAGAAGACAGCAGCATCAGGGAATATTTGAATGCACGTCTGGCCAAAGCCAGTATCTCGAAGATCATCATTGAAAGGACTCTGAAGCTTATCACCATTACGGTGAATACAGCCAGACCCGGTATTATCATCGGTAAGGGGGGGCAGGAAGTAGACAAGCTGAAAGAGGAGTTGAAGAAGATTACCAAGAAAGAAGTACAAATCAATATTTTTGAAGTAAAGAGACCTGAACTCGATTCTACGATAGTTGCCAATAATATTGCCCGTCAGGTTGAAGGCAAGATCTCATACAGGAGAGCCATCAAGATGGCCATTGCCTCCACCATGAGGATGGGAGCTGAAGGTATTAAGGTCCAGATTTCCGGCAGGCTGGGCGGCGCCGAAATGGCCAGGACAGAAACCTACAAGGAAGGCAGGATCCCATTGCACACCCTTCGTGCCGATATTGATTATGCCCTGTGTGAAGCACACACAAAGGTTGGGGTTATCGGAATCAAAGCCTGGATCTGTATCGGCGAGATTTACGGCAGGAGAGACCTGTCGCCGAACATCGGTATGAAAAGCAGCCAGCAAAAAGGCGGTTTCAAGAAAAAAAATAGAAGATAATATTAAATTCACGTCAGGATGTTACAACCGAAAAAGACTAAGTACAGGAGAAGGCAGAAAGGCCGGATGAAGGGAAATGCCCAGAGGGGAAACCAACTGGCATTCGGATCATTTGGGATCAAGGCGCTGGATTCAAACTGGATCACGGGAAGGCAGATCGAGGCAGCCAGGCAGGCCATCACAAGGCACATGAAGAGGGAGGGACAGCTCTGGATCCGTATTTTTCCGGATAAACCCATCACAAAAAAGCCTGCTGAGGTAAGAATGGGTAAAGGGAAGGGAGCTCCCGAAGGATTTGTGGCTCCTGTTACTCCCGGCCGTATTTTGATGGAGATTGAAGGGGTACCTTATACGGTGGCTAAGGAAGCATTACGCCTTGGTGCTCAGAAATTCCCGATCGCCACAAAATTTATCGTTCGCAGAGATTATGATGCTATAAATGATTAACAATGAAATTTTAATTAATTTATTTTAATTATAAAATTTAAAACGAATGAAAACCTCTGAAATAATAGATATTCCTGAAAAGGAGTTAGTCGAAAAGCTCGATAACGAGAAGGACTATATGATACGGCTTAAGCTGAATCATGCTATTTCTCCGCTGGATAATCCTTTGAAGATTAAGGATACCAGGAGGAATATCGCAAAAATTTTGACCGAGATGAACCGGCGTAAAAAGGAAACCGGGACTCAAACTGAAAAAAGTGAGTAACCATGGAGGAAAGGAAAACAAGAAGAGAAAGAATCGGGACTGTTATCAGTAATAAAATGGAAAAATCCATAATTGTTGCTGTAAAGAGAAAAGTAAAGCATCCCATATATGGAAAGTTTGTAAACAAAACTTCCAATTTTGTGGCCCACGATGAGGAAAATACCTGCAATGAGGGTGACACAGTTAAAATAATGGAAACCAGGCCATTGAGTAAATCAAAGAGGTGGAGATTAGTAGAAATTATTGAAAGAGCTAAATAATCATGATACAACAAGAAAGCCGGTTGCAAGTTGCTGATAATAGCGGAGCCAAAGTGGTTCTGTGTATTCGGGTCCTGGGAGGAACTGGGAAAAGGTATGCCTCCATTGGAGATAAAATTGTTGTAACCGTTAAGAGTGCCCTGCCATCAAGTGATATTAAGAAGGGAACAGTATCAAAGGCAGTGATTGTCAGAACAAAGAAAGAAGTCAGGAGAACCGATGGATCGTACATCCGTTTTGACGACAATGCCGTTGTTCTTTTAAATAACGTGGATGAATTGAGGGGAACCAGGATATTTGGACCGGTTGCCAGAGAACTAAGGGATAAGTATATGAAGATCGTTTCACTGGCACCTGAAGTTTTGTAAATTATAAAATTATTACCGATGCGTAAGAAATTACATATTAGAAAAGGAGATACGGTAGTGGTAAATGCGGGGGACTACAAGGGACAGAAGGGAAGGGTGCTGGAGGTGTTGGTTTCTGATGAAAAGGCCATCGTTGAAGGTATTAATATGGTATCGAAACATACCAAGCCAAATGCCCAATACCCGCAGGGAGGGATCATCAGGAAGGAAGCACCGATCAGGATAGCAAACCTGAATCTTGTCGATCCGGCAACCGGGGAGCCTACCCGAATAGGAAGAAGGCTGAATGATAAAGGGAAATTAGTCAGATATGCAAAAAAATCCGGAGAGGAGATTTAATAATGAAACGTCCATGATATTGTCATGGTAAGTTGCACGAGACAATATTAATTAATTAAATATATACGAGTGAAATATACACCTGAATTACAGAAAAAGTATAAAGAAGATATTGTTCCTGCCCTGATGAAGGAATTTGGTTATAAATCTGTTATGCAGGTTCCCAGGCTCGAGAAAATTGTATTGAACCAGGGTGTAGGACTAGCCGTTGCAGACAAGAAACTGATTGATACGGCACAGGAAGAAATTACCCTGGTAGCAGGTCAAAAAGCAGTCCAGTCATATTCGAAAAAAGACATTTCAAATTTCAAACTCAGGAAAAAAATGCCGATTGGCACAAAGGTTACCTTGCGTCGCGGACGGATGTATGAATTTCTTCAGCGTCTGATCAATGCGGCCCTTCCAAGGATCCGTGACTTCAAAGGGATCAGTACCAAGCTGGATGGCCATGGTAATTATACACTGGGTATTACTGAGCACATTATCTTCACAGAGATTGATATTGACAAGCTCAATAAGATACTGGGTTTGGAAATTACATTTGTTACATCGGCGATGACCGATGAAGAAGGACTGGCCCTGTTGCGTGAATTTGGATTACCTTTTAAAAAATAAAAATATGGCAAAGGAATCAATGAAAGCCCGCGAGGTAAAAAGACAAAAACTTACGGATCAATATTCGGAAAGAAGAGCTAAACTGAAGGCAGATGGTGATTATGTGGGCTTAAGCAGGCTCCCGAGGAATTCCAATCCCATCAGGATGCATAACCGGTGTAAGCTTACCGGCCGACCCAAAGGATACATGCGTCAGTTTGGCGTCAGCCGTATCACATTCCGTGAAATGGCATCCAAAGGATTGATCCCGGGGATTAAAAAGGCCAGCTGGTAATAGCTATAAAGTAGAACTAAAGAAAAAACAATAAAACACAATGCCAACAGATCCTATATCAGATTATTTGACAAGAATAAGAAATGCCATTATGGCACGTCATAAAGTTGTTGAGATCCCGGCATCCAATATTAAAAAGGAGATGACAAAAATTCTTTTTGATAAAGGATACATTTTAAGCTATAAATTCGAAGAGGATGACAAGCAGGGGATCATCAAGATTGCACTTAAGTATCATCCCGAAACGAAAGCTCCGGCGATCAAGGCACTCAAAAGAGTTAGCCGTCCGGGTCTCAGGAAGTATGCAAATGTTAGCGAATTGCCCAGGGTATTGAATGGTTTGGGTATAGCCATCGTTTCAACTTCACAGGGTGTTATCACCGATAAAGAAGCCAGGAAGCAGAAAATTGGTGGTGAAGTGTTGTGTTATGTTCATTAATACGGAGGATTGATCATGTCAAGAATAGGAAATTTACCCATTGAAGTGCCAGAAGGTGTTACGGTTACGATTGACGACCAGAATCTGGTCACAGTAAAAGGGCAGCAGGGTGAGTTGAAGCAGCAGGTGAATCCTGAGATAAAGGTTTCACTCGATGGGAATCAGGTTATAGTAACACGACCATCTGAGGTAAAAGAACATAAGGCAATGCATGGGCTGTACCGGTCGTTGATCAACAACATGGTTGTTGGTGTATCCCGGGGATACGAGATCCAGCAGGAACTGATAGGAGTTGGATTCCGTGCTGAAGCCACAGGCCAGAAGCTTGAATTGAGCCTCGGCTATTCCCATAATATCATCATGCAACTTCCCCCGGAAGTAAAAGTGGAAGCAAAGACTGAAAGGCGTCAGGCTCCCGTCATTACTTTGCGCTCTGCCGACAAGCAGTTGATTGGCCATGTGGCGGCAAAGATCAGGTCATTGCGTCCACCAGAGCCATATAAAGGAAAAGGTATAAAGTATGTGGGTGAACACATCCGCAGAAAGGCTGGTAAAGCTGCCAGTGTTTAATATTTGAAAATTATTTTAAGATGGCTTTAACAAAGCAGGAGAGAAGATTCAGAATAAGAAAGAGAATACGTAAGAATATCCAGGGAACCTCTGCAATTCCCAGGATGTCGGTATTCAGAAGCAACAAGCAGATCTATGTTCAGCTGATCGATGATGATTCAGGTGCTACCCTGGTATCGGCGTCTTCAAGGAACAAGGAGGTTGCTGAAAAAACAAAAGTTATAAAATCAGAACAGGCCAGGTTGGTAGGTAAACTGATTGCAGAGAAATGTATCGCCAAAGGTATTAAAGAAGTGGTTTTTGACCGCGGCGGATATCTGTATCATGGCAGAGTAAAGGAATTGGCTGAAGGAGCAAGAGAAGGCGGTTTAAAATTTTAACCAATTATGACAACCAGTATAAGAAAAGTTAAAACCAGTGATCTGGAGCTGAAAGACCGGTTGGTGAGTATTCAGCGTGTTACCAAAGTAACAAAGGGTGGCAGGACGTTCAGTTTCTCTGCTATCGTGGTAGTTGGAAATGAGGATGGCATTGTAGGCCATGGACTGGGCAAAGCAGGGGAAGTAACCACAGCTATCGCAAAAGGTATAGAGGACGCCAAGAAGAACCTGATCAAGGTGTCTATTCATAAAGGGACCATACCACATGAACAATCCGCCAAATATGGTGGAGCGAAAGTATTTATTAAACCTGCTTCCAGTGGTACCGGCGTTGTGGCAGGTGGTGCTATGCGGGCTGTACTCGAAAGTGTTGGCGTAAAAGACGTTTTGGCCAAGTCAAAAGGATCATCCAACCCACATAACCTGGTGAAAGCCACCATAAGGGCCTTGCTGGAACTTAGAGATGCCTTGATGGTTGCTGAGCACAGGGGAATTAGTGTAGATAAAGTTTTTAATGGTTAGCACGGAAAATATAGTACACATGGGAAAGATTAAAATCACTCAGACCAAAAGCCGGATCGGAAGTACAAAAAGGCAGAAAAGCACTCTCGATGCACTTGGTTTAAGGAAAATGAACAGAACGGTTGAGGTGGAAGCCACACCCCAGATCCTGGGTATGGTTAATAAGGTGAAACACCTTTTAAAGGTAGAAGAAGTATAATTATAAAATATTTGAACTTCAGGAAATGGAATTGCATAACTTGAAACCAGCCAAAGGAGCTGTAAAAAAAGATAAACGAGTCGGAAGAGGCCAGGGCTCTACCCGAGGTGGCACTGCCACAAGGGGACATAAGGGTCAGAAATCCAGATCCGGTTATTCCAAGAGTTTTGGTTTTGAAGGAGGACAAATGCCCTTGCAGAGAAGGATACCAAAGCATGGATTCAAAAATATCAACAGGAAAGAATACAAGGGTATAAATTTGTCTACCCTGCAGGAATTATCTGAGAAGAAAAAAATTACCAGGATCGATGTTGATACATTGATCAACGCCGGGCTGGCCAACAAAAAGACCTTGATTAAGATTTTAGGTAATGGTAAACTCGAAGCTAAGCTGGAAGTGAAAGCACATGCCTTTTCAAAATCCGCTCAAAAAGCGATTGAAGCAAAGCAAGGATCAATAGAAAAAATCCAGTAGCATGAGAAAACTAATCGAGACCATAAAAAATATCTGGAAGATTGAAGACCTGAGAAAGAGGATCCTCTATACATTGGGGATTCTGCTTATTTATCGCCTCGGCTCATTCATCACCCTTCCTGGTATTGATCCTAATCAGCTGGCAGCATTGAAACAGCAGACAGCAACCGGCGTATTGGGTTTGCTCGATATGTTTTCAGGTGGTGCATTTTCCAATGCATCCATATTTGCCCTGGGTATAATGCCCTATATCTCGGCATCTATCGTTGTCCAGCTGCTGACCATCGCTGTTCCTTATTTTCAGCGTTTGCAGAAAGAGGGTGATAGCGGCAGAAGAAAAATGAACCAGATCACCAGGTACCTGACGGTATTTATCCTGTTGCTGCAGGCACCTACCTACCTGGCTAACCTGCGTGCTCAGATCCCGGGCACTGCCTTTATCATTCCCGGATCGTTCTTTACGGTTTCCTCTGTGATCATACTTACGGCAGGAACCATGTTTGTTATGTGGCTCGGTGAAAGGATTACCGACAGAGGTATCGGAAATGGTATCTCCCTGATCATTATGATCGGTATCATTGCCAGACTACCGTTTGCTGTAGTGGCTGAATTTGGTGCCAGACTCGAACAGCAGGGGGGAGGGCTGGTTGCCTTCCTGGCCGAAATATTGGTGCTTTTTGTGGTCTTTATGATATCTATTCTACTGGTACAAGGAACCCGAAGGATACCCGTACAATATGCTAAAAGAATTATCGGGAATAAACAATATGGTGGCGTCAGGCAGTATATCCCGCTGAAGGTGAATGCAGCAGGAGTAATGCCGATCATCTTTGCACAAGCACTCATGTTTATTCCAATTACTATCGCAGGATTTGCCAATTCAGACAAGCTTACCGGTTTTGCGGCAGCATTTGCCAACATGACCGGTCTGTGGTATAACCTGACTTTTGCTATCATGATAATTTTGTTCACCTATTTCTATACAGCTGTCACAATTAATCCGCAGCAAATGGCTGAGGATATGAAAAGAAATGGTGGATTTATTCCCGGGGTAAAACCGGGACGTAAAACGGTAGAGTTCCTTGACTCGATCATGTCGAAAATTACTCTGCCTGGCTCAATATTCCTGGCATTCATCGCAATTTTGCCTGCCTTTGCCCAGATAGCCGGTATAAACTCCCTGTTCGCCCAGTTTTATGGAGGTACATCACTGCTTATCCTGGTAGGTGTGGTGCTGGATACTTTACAACAGATCGAAAGTCATCTGTTGATGCGGCACTATGACGGATTGATGAAGTCGGGTCGGATTAAAGGCAGAACTGGCAGTATGTCTGCCATGTAGAAATATGAACGTTCTTTGATGATTTATATTAAAACAGAGGAAGAGATTGAGCTGATGAAACAAAGCAATATGCTTGTTTCTGAAACACTGGCACAGATTGCAAGGATCATTCAACCAGGTGTTTCGACCCTTCAGCTTGATAAACTGGCAGAGGAATTTTTAAGGGATCATGGTGGGGTGCCAGGTTTTCTCGGTTATGACGGTTTTCCCAATACGCTTTGCACATCGGTGAACAGCGCGGTGGTTCATGGAATCCCTTCTGATTACCGATTGGAAGATGGCGACATCATCTCGGTCGATTGTGGTGTGAAACTGAATGGTTTTTTTGGTGATTCCGCTTATACATTCGAGGTGGGTACGGTAGATTTGGCAACCCATGAGCTGTTGGAGACCACAAAGGAAGCCTTGTTTGTAGGGATTGAATTAGCACAGGAAGGAAACAGGTTAGGAGATATCGGGCATGCAATTCAACAGCATGCTGAGGAAAGAGGTTATTCAGTGGTCAGGGAGATGGTAGGACATGGACTGGGTAAGTACCTGCACGAAGAACCGGAAGTGCCTAATTACGGCAGACGTGGCAGTGGCATTAAACTGAAGAAGGGAATGGTGTTTTGCCTGGAGCCGATGATCAATATGGGTGACAGGTATATCCGTCAGGATCCGGATGGCTGGACCATCAGGACAAGTGACAACAAACCTTCTGCCCATTTTGAACTGGCTGTAGCTGTTACAAAAGGAGAACCGGTTATTTTATCGACCTTTGATTTAATTGAAGTTGAACTAAAAAATAAAAGTAGCTAGGTGCTGGTTACTAGTTACCAGGTGTCTTATGCATGATTACATGTTAAATATATTACCCAGTATAACTAGTACCCAGTACCTTGCAACTATGAACATAAGATAAATACTAATTTGTAAAAAAAAGTATGGTTAAACAACCTTCAATTGAGCAAGATGGTACCATTACCGAAGCCCTGTCAAATGCAATGTTCAGGGTGGAACTGGAAAATGGCCATACCATCACTGCTCATATTTCCGGGAAAATGAGAATGCATTACATTAAGCTTCTCCCCGGTGATCGTGTTAAGGTGGAAATGTCACCTTACGATCTGTCAAAAGGAAGGATAACCTTCAGATATAAATAGGCTGAACAATGAAACGAGCATGATTTTTATTAATCATAAAATCAATATAAGAATGATTAAAAAAAATCATGTGAGAACGAGTGCAACGAGTGGTTGCACAAGTTCTAAATTTTTTAATTAGAATTTTATAAGACAATTATAAAAATTTAAACTTGTGAAAGTAAGAGCATCCGTAAAGAAAAGAAGTTCTGATTGTAAAATAGTTAGAAGGAAGGGACGATTGTATGTGATCAATAAAAAAAATCCCAAATTCAAGCAGCGTCAGGGCTAATTAATGTTAAATTTGCAAACCATTTTTAAAAAATAAATATGGCTAGAATTGTTGGAGTTGATCTCCCCAAAAATAAGCGAGGTGAAATCGGACTTACCTATATCTTTGGTATAGGACGCAGTACTGCGCAGAAAATCCTTGATGCGGCTGGTGTTGACCGCAATCTCCATGTAAAAGACTGGAATGATGACCAGATCTCCAGGATCCGTGAGGTGGTGAATGAGAATTATAAGGTGGAGGGTGAATTAAGATCTTCGGTTCAGATGAATATTAAAAGACTGATGGATATCGGTTGTTATCGTGGTATTCGTCACAGGATCGGTCTTCCTGTCAGGGGACAAAGCACCAAAAACAATGCAAGGACAAGAAAAGGAAGAAGAAAAACAATTGCAAATAAGAAAAAGGCAGTAACTAAAAAATAATCGATGGCAAAGAAAACAGGATCATCCAGGAAAAGATCAGTTCAGGTTGAGCCCAACGGACAGGCACATATTCATGCTTCGTTCAATAACATTATTATATCCCTTACAAATGGATCAGGTCAGGTGATTTCATGGTCATCATCAGGTAAAATGGGATTCAGGGGTTCCAAGAAAAACACACCCTATGCCGCTCAGGTAGCTGCTCAGGATTGTTCTAAAATTGCTTTTGACCTGGGACTCAGAAAGGTGAAAGTGTATGTTAAGGGACCAGGAGCAGGCCGTGAATCGGCTATCCGTACCATTCATAGTGCCGGCATTGAGGTAACTGAGATCGTTGATGTTACGCCCATGCCCCACAATGGTTGTCGTCCTCCGAAAAGAAGAAGAGTTTAGTGTAAGAACGAATAAGATTTTAAAACGTATATACCAATGGCAAGATATACAGGACCAAAAACAAAAATTTCAAGAAAATTCGGAGAACCCATTTACGGCCCCGACAAGGTGTTGGAGAAGAAAAACTATCCCCCTGGAGTTCATGGTATTAACAAACGCAGAAGAAAGCAGTCTGAATATGGCATTCAGCTGAAGGAGAAGCAGAAAGCCAAATATACTTATGGCGTGCTCGAAAGACAGTTCCTGAATCTGTTCAAGAAGGCATCCAGAAGTAAAGGTGTTACCGGCGAGGTATTGCTTCAGTTACTTGAATCACGGCTCGATAACGTGGTTTTCCGTCTGGGCATTTCACCTACTCGAAGCGGAGCAAGGCAACTGGTTTCTCACAGGCACATTACCGTAAACGGATCGGTTGTTAATATACCCTCATCCCTGTTAAAACCAGGAGACCTGATCGGTGTAAGGGAGAAGTCAAAATCGCTCGAAGCAATTAACAATTCACTTTCGGTTGGCAGAGCCAGAGGATCATGGCTGGAATGGGACGATGCCCTGATGACAGGTAAGTTTATGAATGTTCCTGAGCGTGAAGAGATCCCGGAAAATATTAAAGAACAATTGATCGTAGAACTTTACTCTAAATAGTTGCAGGTTTCAGGTTACATGTTGCAGGTTTGCTTCGATTACAGTTTTTTTCAACTTGCAACTTACAACCTGTAACTTGGAACCGATAACAAATGAATTAAATAGCACTCTAATTTAAAATTATGGCTATACTAGCTTTTCAAAAACCAGATAAGGTTATAATGGTCGAGGCGGACGACTATTATGGCAAATTCGAATTCCGTCCTCTGGAGCCAGGTTATGGTATAACAATAGGTAATGCCCTGAGGCGTATCCTGCTTGCCTCACTTGAAGGGTATGCCATTACCACCATTAAAATTGAAGGTGTTGAACACGAATTCTCAACCATTACTGGTCTGATCGAAGATGTGACAGGTATCGTGCTTAATATGAAACAGGTATGTTTCAAAAAGCAGATTGAAGATATTGATGATGAAAAAATTATGATCACCATTACCGGACAGGAAGAATTCAGGGCAGGTGACCTTTCAAAATTCTTAAGCAGTTTTAAAGTACTTAATCCGGAGTTGGTTATCTGTCACATGGAACCGGATGTTAAACTGCAGATGGAGTTAACGATTAATAAAGGAAGAGGATATGTGCCGGCAGAAGAAAATAAACCGATGGATGCAGAGTTTGGACTCATCGCCATCGATTCAATTTTCACACCGGTGAGAAATGTGAAATTTGCGGTTGAAAATTACAGGGTTGAGCAGAAGACGGATTATGAGAAACTGATTGTGGAGATTATGACCAACGGATCAATTCATCCGAAAGAGGCCTTAAAAGAGGCCGCCAAGGTCCTGATCTATCATTTCATGTTGTTCTCTGACGAAAAGATTACCCTTGATTCAGATGAGAAATTTGCCAATGAGGAGTTTGATGAAGAAATCCTTCATATGAGGCAATTACTCAAAACCAAACTGGTTGATCTCGACCTGTCGGTAAGAGCACTCAACTGTCTGAAAGCCGCTGAGGTTGAGTCATTGGGAGATCTTGTCAAGTTCAACAAAAACGACCTGTTGAAATTCAGGAATTTCGGCAAGAAATCATTAACCGAATTGGATGAGTTATTGACCAGCATGAGTTTAAGTTTCGGGATGGATACCGGAAAGTACAAATTGGATAAGTAGTAATAGAAATGAGACACAGGAAGAGTTTTAATCATCTCAGCAGGAAGACAGCACACAGAAGGGCAATGCTGGCCAATATGGCATCGTCGCTGATCATGCACAAAAGGATCAATACCACTACTGCCAAGGCCAGGGCTTTGAGAGTTTTTGTCGAGCCATTGATTACACGGTCGAAGGAAGACACCACTCATTCAAGGAGAATTGCTTTCAGGGAGCTGCGCGATAAAAATGCAGTCTCTGAACTGTTCAGGGAAGTGGCAGCCAAGGTGGGCGACAGGCCGGGCGGATATACCAGGATCATAAAGCTGGACAGCCGTTTGGGCGACAATGCTGATATGTGCCTGATTGAACTGGTTGATTTCAATGAAAATATGCTGGCCGAAAAGGCTGCTGCCAAACCTAAATCAAGCCGCAGAAGAAGAGGCATTAAAAAGAAGACCGAAGAGGATGTTGCTGTAGGAAAAGAAACCATGGTTGAAGATGCAGTGGTTGAGGAAGGTGCCGGAGGAGATGTTGAGGTTGTTGAGGATATTGCTGATGTTGATCCCGATGCAGGTGCCGTGGAAGTAGTCGGGGAGGTAAAGGAAGAAGAGGCGAAGGCTGAAGAGCCTGTTGAAGAAACCAAAGCTGAAGTTACTGAGGCGAAGGCTGAAGAGCCGAAGGAAGAACCAAAAGATGAGACCAAAGAGGCCGATGAAGAGGAGAAAAAAGAAGAGTAAGATAACGTGCTGGAAGTAAGATAATCGCAGATTGGGATAAAGAATTGTATTGTGCTTTATCCCTTTTTTTTCGATTCACGATTCACGATTCACGACTCACGATTCCACGAACCATCGCATTAAACTAAGAATTCCAAGATCTATAGTAACATATTAATAACCTATAAACTTATTCAAACCCATGGCTCAAATAGCAAATATTCATGCCCGGGAGGTTTTAGACTCCAGAGGAAATCCAACCGTTGAGGTCGATGTAACTACAGACGAAGGCATCGTTGGACGTGCCATTGTTCCATCAGGAGCTTCAACAGGAGTGCACGAAGCGGTCGAACTGAGAGATGGCGATAAAGGCAGGTTCCTTGGTAAAGGTGTACTGAAAGCAGTAGAAAATGTAAATAAGGTACTCAATGAGGAACTATCGGGAATGTTCGTAACAGATCAGAACGAGATCGATGCCACAATGATCGAACTGGATGGAAGTGAAAACAAGGCTAACCTTGGTGCAAACGCAATCCTTGGTGTGTCACTCGCTTGTGCAAAAGCAGCCGCTCTGTATACGGGTCAACCCCTGTACAGATACATTGGTGGTGCCAATGCAAATACCCTCCCCATCCCAATGATGAACATACTGAATGGCGGACAACATGCAGATAACAAGATAGATATTCAGGAATTTATGATTATGCCGGTAGGCGCCTCCAGGTTCTCAGAGGCAGTCAGAATGGGAGCAGAGGTATTTCATAACCTGAAATCTGTACTTAAATCAAAAGGTCATTCTACTAATGTAGGTGATGAAGGCGGTTTTGCCCCTAACCTGGGTTCTAACGAAGAAGCCATCGAAGTGGTTATCGAAGCCATTGCAAAAGCTGGATATAAACCCGGCGTGGATATTGTAATCGCTCTCGATCCTGCAGCTTCGGAGTTTTACAACAAAGAAAAGAAGATCTATCACTTTGAATCTACCAACCAGGACCTGACATCCAGCCAGCTGGTAGCCTACTGGAAAGAATGGACCGAAAAATATCCGATCGTATCTATCGAAGATGGCCTGGATGAAGACGATTGGGAAGGTTGGGCAGAACAGATGGCTGCTATTGGTGACAAGGTTCAGCTGGTAGGTGACGACCTTTTTGTAACCAATGTGAAAAGACTTCA
>JADHVS010000229.1 GCA_016783865.1 Bacteroidales bacterium | reverse complement strand
ATGATACCATAGATGCTGGTAATGGCAGTGTTCGATTCTATGATAAGGTCATCAAAGACACACGGAAGGAAGGTTATGGCAAGATAACCGTTAAGGAAGCCTTCGAGCTTTCCTCCAATGTAGCCTTTTCAAAAATCATCAACAGTAACTATAAGGGCCGGGAAGGGGATTTTGTTGAGAGGCTCTATCGTATGCACCTGAATGAAAGACTCGGGATTGAAATAAAAGGGGAAGGGGAACCATTCATTCAATACCCGGGAGATGAATATTGGTCGGGAATATCCCTGCCGATGATGTCACATGGCTATGAGGTCAGAATGACCCCCCTGCAGATACTTACATTCTATAATGCCATAGCCAATAACGGATCTATGGTTAAGCCCAGATTCATCGACCGGGTTACTCATTATGGCCAGGTGATTAAAAAGATTAATGCCGAAATCATTGATCCATCCATTTGTTCGAGGGAGACAGTACGGGATGCCAGGCTGATGCTCGAAGGAGTAGTTCTTAATGGTACGGCCAGGAACCTGATGAACGAGCATTTTACCATTGCCGGCAAGACAGGAACCGCGCAGATCGCCAACGAAAAATATGGATATAAGATTGACTCAAAAGTAAGCTACCAGGCATCATTTGTCGGTTATTTCCCGGCCGACAATCCTAAATACTCGTGTATTGTTGTTATAAATTCACCTTCGAGCGATGTTTACTATGGTAACCTTGTTGCCGGTCCGGTTTTTAAAGAAATAGCCAATAAGGTTTACGCGACCAGCCTCGATATGCATCATCCTGTCCGTCTGACCGAAACACCGGCTATCACAGATGTTCCCTATTCAAAAAACGGCTCCCTCGAGGACCTGAATTTTGTACTTGATCACCTGGATATTAAATATAAATCGGAATCATCCGATATGGATTGGGTACTGACACGGAAAATGGAGGGTCACATTGCCATCGATGAACTGAATGTGAAAAAAGGAATCGTACCGAATGTCAAAGAGATGGGGCTCAAGGATGCAGTTTATCTGCTGGAGAAAGAAGGCATGGTGGTAACAGTAAGGGGCAGGGGTAAGGTGGTGGATCAATCCATCCAGCCAGGATCAATCATTCAACCGGGTAACCAGATCACATTAACAATGAGTTTTATCTGACAGAATTGAAGCAGATAACCGACATACTAACAGGAATACAGAATTACCGGTCGATCGGTCCGACAGACATGGAGATCACGGGCATATGTTTTGATTCCAGGCAGGCTGCTGCCGGCAATATATTTATTGCGGTAAAGGGAACCCGGGTCGATGGGCATGATTTCATCCAGGATGCCATTAGCAAGGGGTGTACTGCCATTGTTTGTGAAACGCTTCCCGGAAAAACCGCTCAGGAAATCTGTTATATCCGGGTTGAAGATGCCGGATATGCACTTGGATTAATTTGCTCCAATTATTTTGATCAGCCTTCAGGTAAACTAAAATTAATAGGCATTACCGGTACAAATGGTAAAACAACCATTGCCACCCTGCTCTACCGGCTTGTTACAAAGCTGGGCTGCCGGGCAGGACTCATTTCCACCATCGAGGTCCTGATCAGCGGCCGGTCACAGGAAGCTACACATACCACACCAGATGCCTTGCAGATAAACCAGTTGCTGGCAGACATGGTGAATCAGGATTGCAGCTATTGTTTTATGGAGGTCAGCTCGCATTCCATTGATCAGCAACGTATTGCCGGACTCCAATTTGCAGGCGGCATATTTACTAACCTGACCCATGAACACCTGGATTATCATACAGATTTCAGGCACTACCTGAATTCGAAAAAGGTCTTTTTTGATCATCTGCCGGCTGATGCGTTTGCCCTTACCAACCTGGATGACCGCAATGGTAAGGTGATGGTCCAGAACAGTGAAGCCAAAACAAAAACTTATTCCCTGAGATCCCTTTCCGATTACAAGGGAAAGATCATGGAGAAACATTTCGACGGGACGCAACTGAAGATAAATGACAGGGATGTCTGGACATCCTTCATAGGTGAATTTAACGCCTATAATATACTGGCCGTCTATGCCTGCTGTGTGTTACTTTCCCTCGAAAAGGAAAGTGTGCTCACCGCCCTGAGTGAGCTCAAACCGGTAAGGGGACGGGCAGAGGTGGTAACCGGGGAATCGGGGATAGTCGCCATTGTTGACTATGCGCATACTCCCGATGCCTTAAAAAATATCATTCAATCGGTGAATCAAATAAGGTCGGGAGGACAAAAACTGATTACCGTTGTGGGTGCCGGAGGAAACAGGGATCGCACAAAGCGCCCTCTCATGGGGGATATTGCTGCATCAGGCAGCGACAGGGTGATACTGACCTCTGATAATCCCCGGAACGAATCCCCGGAAGCAATCATTGATGAGATAAAGAGCGGGATCTCCGAGACCGGCATGAAAAAGGTAATTGCTATTGTCGACCGGCATGAAGCCATTAAAACGGCCATTATGCTGGCGAATAAGGGAGACATTGTACTGGTCGCCGGGAAAGGACACGAAACATACCAGGATATTGCCGGGGAGAAAATTCACTTCGACGACCTTGAAGTCATCAGACAAATAATGAATCTATAAGCAGCATGCTAATCTATTTATTTGAATATCTGCAAGAAATTAACTTTCCGGGAGCGGGGATGTTTCAATACATTTCCTTCCGTTCAGCCAGTGCCATCATCACCTCGCTGATCATATCCCTGCTGTTTGGTAAAAGGATCATACTGTTCCTGAGAAAGAAACAGATTGGCGAGTCGATCCGCGACCTGGGTCTGGACGGACAGATGCAAAAGCAGGGTACTCCTACCATGGGTGGTATTATTATCCTGGGAAGTATCCTGATACCTACCCTCTTGTTTGCCGACCTTGAAAATATTTATGTAATACTTATGTTGATTACAACGGTCTGGCTCGGATTGATTGGTTTTGTTGATGATTATATCAAGGTTTTCAGGAAAAATAAAAAGGGATTAACAGGCAAGTTTAAGATCCTGGGACAAGTATTCCTGGGTGTGGCTATCGGATTAACCCTGTTCCTCCACCCAGACGTTGTAGTACGTGAAAAAGTGATGCTGGAAAATGGGGACGCCAAAGTAGAAATTGTACAGGGACCCGAAAAATCTGAACAGGTTGAAGTTTTTGTTACCCGCGATATAAAGTCTACCACAACCACCATCCCGTTTTTCAAAAACAATGAGTTTAATTATGCCTGGTTGATAGGGTTCCTGGGAGAGAGAGGGAGCAAATGGGCATGGATCGTTTTGATCATCGCTGTCATTATAATTATCACCGCCGTCTCCAATGGAGCTAATATGACCGACGGCCTGGACGGCCTGGCTACCGGCACTTCCGCCATTATAGGTACCACCCTGGGTATCCTGGCATACGTGTCGGGTAACATTATCTACTCCGACTATTTGAATATCATGTACATACCCTATACCGGGGAGCTTGTGATTTTTATGAGTGCCTTCATCGGTGCTACAATAGGATTCCTCTGGTATAACTCCTATCCGGCCCAGGTATTTATGGGCGATACAGGCAGCTTGTCGCTGGGTGGGATCATAGCAGTATTTGCCATCATCATCCGCAAGGAGCTTCTCATACCCATCCTCTGCGGAATTTTCCTGGTTGAAAGCCTTTCAGTGATGTTACAGGTGGGTTGGTTCAAGTATACCAGGAGAAAATTTGGTGAGGGCAGGAGGATCTTTAAAATGGCACCACTCCATCACCATTACCAGGTGATTGGGCATCCTGAATCAAAAATTGTGACCCGGTTCTGGATAGTGGCCCTGCTATTGGCAGTGATAACGATAGTGACATTAAAAATCAGATAATTCACAAATTCCAACTACCTATGAGTAAAAGAATTGTAATACTTGGAGCAGGAGAGAGCGGAACAGGTGCAGCCATACTTGCCAAGAAACAGGGATATGATGTGTTTATTTCAGACAACGGTGAGATTAAGTCAAAATACAAAGAACTGTTGTATGAATTTGAGATCGAATGGGAAGAGAACAAACACACAGAAAAACTCATCCTTGAAGCGGATGAGGTCATAAAAAGTCCCGGAATCGCCGAGCGCATACCTATAGTTCAAGCCATTCGCAAACACGATATCATGGTGATCTCGGAAATAGAATTTGCCTCCAGGTTTACCAATGCAAAAAAGATATGTGTAACGGGCAGCAATGGGAAAACCACTACCACTTCCCTGATCCATTACATGATGAAAAAAGCGGGACTAAATGTGAGCATGGCCGGCAATATCGGGCGCAGCTTTGCCATGCAGGTAGCAGAGGAGGACCATGACTATTACGTTTTGGAAATCAGCAGTTTTCAGCTGGATGGATTATTTGAGTTTAAGGCCGATATAGCCATCCTGTTAAATATCACACCCGACCATCTTGATCGCTATGATTATAACCTGCAGGAGTATGTCGACTCCAAATTCAGGATTACACGCAATCTTTCTGAAGATGAATATTTTATATTCTGTTCTGACGATGAGATCACTATCAAGGAGTTGGAAAAGATTGTACTGAAAGCGAAGGGGCTGCCATTTGCTCATTCCCGAAAGAAAAATGATGTAGCCTATATTGATGATCAGAACAATTTGGTGATAGAGTTTGATGACCGTGAAATGTCAATCGCCGTATCAGATCTTTCGCTGAAGGGCAAACACAATCAATACAACAGCATGGCTGCGGGTATAGCGGGTAATGTACTCAAGATCAGAAAGGATATTATCCGGGAAAGCCTGATGGATTTCCAGGGAGTGGAACACAGGCTTGAAAATGTGCTTAAGGTGCACGGCATTCAGTTTGTAAATGATTCCAAAGCCACCAATGTTAATTCAACCTGGTATGCGCTGGAGAGTATTTCTACCGGGGTGGTTTGGATTGCCGGCGGTGTGGATAAGGGTAATGATTACAGTTACCTGAAGGACCTGGCGAAAGAGAAAGTCAAGGCACTGATTTGCCTGGGCCAGGACAACAGCAAGTTGCATGAAAGTTTTGAAAAAACCATAGAAACCATTGTAGATACAGATAATATGCAGGAAGCGGTAAAGACGGCTTATTACCTGGCAAGCCAGGGGGACACTGTATTATTATCGCCGGCTTGTGCGAGTTTTGACCTGTTTGAGAATTATGAGGACCGGGGATGGCAGTTCAAGCAGGCTGTTAAAAACCTGTAAATGTAAATATGGCAGTAGCAATAAGGAAATATCTTGGAGGTGACCGGATTATCTGGGCAGTAGTTGTATTGCTCTCGCTTTACTCCCTGCTGGCGGTGTACAGCACATCGGGCATCCTGGTATTCAGGACCCCGGGGAGCAGCTCAACCTATTTTGTCATGCGTCATGGCCTTTTCCTGGTGGCCGGTTTCATCATTATATATTTAACACATCTGGTACCTTATAAATATTTTTCACGGCTGGCGCAGCTGATGCTGGTGGCTGCCATTCCTTTGTTGATCATTACTTTATTTTTTGGCAAGAACATCAATGAAGCATCCAGGTGGCTTGAAATTCCGATTCTCGGGATGAGTTTCCAGACATCCGATTTCGCAAAACTGGCACTGATAATGTTTGTTGCCAGGGTATTATCCCAGGAGCAGGAGAATATTAAAGATTTCTATCGTGCTTTTTTACCCGTGATCGTGCCGATCGGGATCATTTGTCTGCTGATACTTCCCGAAGACCTGTCGACCGCACTGATACTTTTCCTTACCTGTGTGGTGATGATGTTCATCGGAAGAATCCATTCCAAGTACCTGGGATTATTATTCCTGATAGGAGTGTTAACTATTGGATTGTATATAACCATTGTCATTATAACGGAGAAGGAAGGAAGGGTGGGTACATGGCAAAACAGGATTGAGAGTTATT
The DNA here is from genome assembly GCA_016783865.1 of Bacteroidales bacterium. The sequence goes on along the minus strand of JADHVS010000229.1, from coordinate 925 downwards.
TCAACAAGGATGTTGAAAACTACCAGGTGCAACAGGCCAAAATTGCCATTGCCAGCGGAGGGATCCTGGGTAAGTTTCCCGGTAACAGTACCCAGCGAAACTTCCTGCCCCATCCCTATTCCGACTTTATTTATGCTGTGATCATAGAAGAGTACGGATTGCTGTTGGGAGGAATACCCATACTGCTGTTCTACCTGATCCTGCTATACAGGGCAGGAGTCATAGTGAGGAAGAGTTCCAGGACTTTTCCTGCATTCCTGGCGTTAGGATTAACGCTGGGATTGGTTATACAGGCCTTTGTGCATATGGCCGTGGCAGTGAACCTGTTGCCGGTTACCGGACAACCACTGCCCCTGATTAGCATGGGGGGGACCTCGATGATATTTACCAGCATCTCTATCGGAATGATACTGAGCGTCAGCAGGGGAGTAAATGAGCAGTTATTAATGAATGAAAGCGAGGATCAGGATGAGCAGGAGGAACAATAAGAGAGTGATCATAAGCGGAGGTGGGACAGGAGGCCATGTTTTCCCGGCCATAGCCATTGCAGATGCCCTGAAAATGAAAGATGATGATATTGAGATTCTGTTTGTGGGTGCAAAAGATAAACTGGAGATGAAAAAAGTTCCGGAAGCCGGATACGAAATAAAAGGCCTCCCGGTGGAAGGATTGCAGCGGAAACTGACCCTTCATAATGTGCGTGTGGTTATAAACCTGATAAAAAGCCTGAGGATGGCGGGCAAAATCATAAAATCTTTTGGTCCGGATGCGGTTGTGGGCGTCGGCGGATATGCCAGTGGACCTGTTTTGTGGACCGCTGCCAGAAGAAAGATACCAACCCTCATACAGGAGCAGAATTCATTTGCCGGAATAACCAATAAGCTGCTGGCCAAAAGGGTTAATAAAATATGTGTCGCCTATGAAG
>JADHVS010000228.1 GCA_016783865.1 Bacteroidales bacterium | reverse complement strand
TGAAACAGATTCTCGTATTGTGCCTTGATATCCATAATGTTACGAATGTATTTTTTTATCCTTCGAATAGATTGTAAAAGTATAAGATTTTTTAATTTCTTCTCTCTTACATTTGCACTAAAAAAAGCAACAATATGTACATTACCACCTTTACCCACTTCCTGGATGAAGAAGGGAACATCCCACACGATATGCCCAAGGAGGCAAGAGAGCTCGCTTCCTTTATGGCGCTTATTGTTGATGAAGCCACAAAGGAGTATCCGCAACCCAAAACATCCTCCGGGATCAGATGTAGGAAGAAAAAGTGTACTGGCGCAATTGATATTAAAATTGATACCAGGAATGAAGTAATTGAGTGGCGATGCACCACCTTTCATTTACATACCCCACCACTCCCTCCATATCCAACTCCTTGTTGGAGGAGAAACAGCGGATGAAGAAGCGTTTGCGGGCATATAGTCTACCCCATCCCCCTAGCCCCCTTCCCCAATAGAAGGGAAGGGGGAGTGAAAGTACGAAGGCAAAAGGACAAAGGAAAGTTCGAAGGAAGAAGTTTGAAGGAAGTGGATTCTATAGCTTTAGAAGCTACAGATGGTGTCGTTCACCCGTTTTTCAGGAACTCGATAAAATCATCTCTGTCAACCCCGAGTGTCCTCAGGTTCATCTTTACAATGAATTCCGGAATCGGATCCACATGAGTTTGAAGAATGATTGGGCGCTTCAAAGTTGAGGAACTCCAAACTTCATGCCCCCCCGTTGTACGTAGATGTTTCAATCCTTTGTACTTAAGGTATTTTCGAAAAAGCTTTAAGGAGATATTTTTCAGATCTTTTGCCATTATCAGCAAACGGGAACTTCAATCGCTTTATCAAATTTCCGATAAGGGAATTCATTGAAGATGCGATTGAATTCGTCATTATGCTCTAGCAAATGACTCATGGGAGGGGGCGTCATTGGTTTACGCTGACTCTTTTTGATGATCCAACCCATCCTCTTTAATTCTGATGTCAAGGTCTTTTTCCTGGTTGTGTAAAGAAAGAATTCTCCCAACGTGATGTTTAATGATTCTTCGGCTTCAGTCTCGGTATTGCCACTTCCACAAATATCCAAAGCAGGACAGAAAATGATATATTTATCATCTTCCTGGAATGAAATGAGAGGCAGATTAACCAATATTTGATCACGAGAAGACCTCCATTCACCCTGAATCTGGCCTGTTTTTTCTTTCATAAAATGAGCTACTTAATAAATATCAGTAGAGATTCTAGTATAGGAACGCAAAGATATTGATTTTTGTTTGACAAAAATACTCTAAAAAGGGATTAACGTACGATACAAACTGTAATACATTTCTTTTACTCAGAGTATCACTCCTACAAATTACTTAAAAGAACCAATTCTCCACATACTGCACCACCCCCTCCATACCAGCTCCTTATTGGAAGAGCAGAAAGCTGAACGATGGCAAAAGACTCAGAGACTTCGGGATTATATTGATGCTTTTAAGAATATCACAAGTAAAGCCAGCAGATTGAGACTATGTTCAAAGCCTTTAAATCCGGTGGATTAAACTTTGAGGATACCCACCTGACAGATCCGGAACGTATCACTAAACTTATCGCTTTGGTTTGTGTTGCTTTCATCTGTGTCTATCTCGTTGTGATATCAAGAAACAGGGCAAATCCGGTCAAAATCAAAAAACATGGTCGTTTGTCCAATAGCTTGTTTAAAGTTGGATTGATGTTTGTTGCTCATGCCTTGCTAAATCCTTTGTCAATCAAAGATCTCATGAGTTGTATTCAAATTTTGTCATGTACTTAGAAAAAGTACTCATAAAAAGAAAGAACTTGATGAAGAATTAACAGTTGAAGTTGCAGAGCAAACTATTTTAGAATTTATTGATGAAGAGGATTTTGGTAATATAAATAATAAACAAAGAATAATTCTGGTTTCTCACAGATTTGCAAAAGAGGTTACTTCAGCAGTTAACTGGCTTATTGATAAATGCAACCTGGATATTAAATGTGTGCAACTTATCCCCTACTTTGATAAAGATCGTGATACATATTATCTTCAAAGCAACACAATACTCCCTGTTCCAGGCATCGAGGACATGATCGTGACTGCTTCTGGTTTAAATGAAAGAAAAGAAGGATCGCTCTCTGGACCGTTCAGAAAAAATGACGATATAACAACTTTCTATGAAAAATTGAGGGATGAACTATTAACTATTATTAATCCCATGATACGCCCGCAAAAATTTAGTAGATGGGCGGGAGTTGGTTCAGATTATAGGTATTATCACTTCTGGTATAATCAGGAATACTGGGATAATTGGAGTTTGAGTTATAAATTATGGAGGTATGACAATGCTGCATCCTCTGATAAACGAAATAAATTTTATATTTATCTTGAGTTATATAAAAAAGAACTTCTAAATAAAGGCCTTCCTGAATCGAATCTAACAGAGATTATTGAATATCTGAAATCGTTTAAAACTAAGGGATATGATTTCCAGGACGAAAAAACTGCCTGGATTGCAATGTCTTTTAAGGATCAAGGATTAACTGATCCTATGCGGCAAACATTGGTTGATTCATTAAAAAGTCTGATTGAAACAACTAAAGATGAAGTTGATAAACGGCTCAAATAGTGTAAAAGCCGATCAAATTGCCCTCCTTGGGTTTTAAGAGTGTTGGATATTTCCCCGAATATAGACACATAGAACACAATTATTCGTTCAGAAATTTGTTTTAAAAAATCAGAGGCGGATGAACCTCAGCCTCCTTTTGTGGCACATCCACCGCCCAGAGATGGAGCCCATTCGAGTCCCGCTTCTCAAAACCATGTTTCTTCAGGGCCAGACCCATCCGGATGATGGATCCCGGATTGAGAGCCAACCCACATACTGAATCCTCAGAGACCTCTGAGATAATCTGTGAAGAGGTGAGGAAGCGCCTTGCCTTTGACAAGGGAATGGGTGAGAAATGAGCCAGAAGTAGCTCCTCTTCCGGCGAATGCACCAGGAACTGCTCATTATTCCGGTTGATTTCCTACGCCTCCTCCGTTGCTCTACCCCATCCCCTCGGCCCCCTTACCCAGGGATGAAGGACGAGGGACGTAGGACGAGGGACGAGTTCTATTTTACCCAAAGAGGTTCTGTTTGCCAATTCAGGTTAAATCCAAGAGCATTTAGATCAACGGAGGGATACTTAGAGAGTAATCCAGCGAGTCTACCGAAAAAGGAGTTTCCAAAATGAACAGCATCAGCCAGGTACTTCATGCAGCACAAATGAATATAAATCATATGGTGTTGAGTGACGGGAGGTACATTGGTTAACCATGGTGCAGGTGGTTTTTTCAACAACTTTGGCCGACCAGGCAGGTTGCGGTTCCATAACCGGCCATGATGAGCACAAATATTTCTGATCTGGGAAAGAGACAACAACCAGCTTTTCAAATACGTACGATTGACCGTGTTAAATTCTGCTGCGACAACATCAGGTGAAATAACTGACGGAATAATGTTTGAGAAGAGCTTCGACAACGTCGTGAAACTTACTATCTCAACAGTCTTCCAGGCAGGAGGACGGCGTTTATCAGACGGGTATTTCCGGTAATGTTGCCGAATAAAACCTTCCCTCGTCTGCAGTAACTCTCTATCAATGTTATCTAATGTATCCAAATAAGCCTTTTGATCTTTAAAAAAAGAGCTATCTTCAAACCACCAGGGATTCAATTCAAGGGAAAGATGATAGATCATCTTTGTCCTCAGAGCAATCTCGATCCGTTCTAAGATATCAAAGACAAACAAGCGTAATTCCCGATCAAAATCATACAGAGCGATCACATTCTCAAAAACACTATTCGGTTTAAAAATGTGATTTACCTTATCAGACTGCATTGGCCACCAATATCCTGCAAGACGATAGTAACTGATGCTTTTTAAATGATGCTCGGCAAACTGGTAATCATTGATGATAAGACCTCTTTTTCTAAGGAGGTCGATTTGATCCTTTACTTCGATGGCAGGTTTAGAATACATTGAAATGGCAGAATATAGACCATGTAAAAATAAGAAAAGAATCCGTGAAAATAGTATTGAGGTGGTATTATAAAAGCAAAAGACTCGCCCTGGTACGCTGATCTGACGGGAAGCGTGGCGAGTACTGTTAATGCAAAGATAATATAAAATATTATAAAAACAATGATCAATCAAATTTTTCTTTCCCATGCATAGCATACGACCCCTTCCATATCCAGCTCCTTATTTGAAGAAAAGCAACGGATGAAGAATCGTTTGCGGACGTATTGTCTACCCCATCCCCCAGCCCCTTCCCTGATTGCTTCTCCTCCCGAAGTCTCGGGAGGATCGCAATGACAAGGGAAGGGGGAGGTTGCTTCGCTGACTGCTTCGCTTACGCTCGTAGCTTTGGCTCGAAAGAATATATCGTATTTATCTCAAGGTATGGAATCAAAGACAACATGCTTTATTTCCGGAAATTGCAATAGCGTTCGTTCAACCACAGGATGAACGATACCCACAGCGACAGATACACCTGCCCATCCATCTATGTCCATATTTAACAGGATATAGGCAGTGTCATTTTGAATCTTTAAATACGCTACGGAGTCCACACCGGGGCCACCAGCTGAAGCTGAAGCCGGATAGATATCTTCGGCGGCAGCTTGTGCGCTGGCTTTCACGATATCCCTTGTATATGGAATCGTTACCTCTTTTTTAATAAATGTTGTCGTTAGTAGTGGATTTTCACCTCCATCCTGCACGAATTGAGTCATTTTTTCTTTGTAAGCGCTATCATTTTCAGGAACCATAATCGTAATGGAGGAGGCGCCTGTCGAGGACCTATTTTGTCCTTCTACAATAACCCTGATTTTCTCCGTTTTCAGGATTTCCTCTTCCCAGGGACGCTTGTAATTGAATACCAACTGATAGCTGCCTTTCTGAAGGCCGATAAATGTCCATGTTTCGATGGCATTTCCTCCAACTAAATTTGGATCATGACTTTTCGGTTCACTGGATTTACTCAACAATTTTATTTTTGTTGTGTCCACCGATTCCAGGAACCACTCGTAACCGCAAGTAAGACAGGCTTCAAATTGTAATTCAAATTGTTCATTTACCCCTTTTCTAATAACAGTATCATTATGGAGCTTTGAATTTTTGATGTTCTGGCAATCAGTAAAGCAATAACTGATGATTAGAACGCTTACAAAGCAGGATATAAATACTTTCATGGTTAGTGATTTTGAATGACACATTCAAAGGTACGAAATACCGGATGCATCAAACGCAATTACCGGAGCGCAAATTACGAGAGTTATCCTCATAGCATCATGGTAAACCTGTGAAAGTGGGATAACGGTGTTCGTTGATACCCTTGACGAGGAACGAGGGAAGAAGGAAGAAGGACGTGGGAAGAAGGAAGAGGTTTAAAGTAGCCCTTGTCGGGTAGATATGGTTTCCTCAAAATAAATCGATATTCCTGACATTCACAAGCTCGGTTTCGCCCTTTTGTTCCAGATCTCCGTCGTAAACCAACAATTTCCTTTTGACAGGTCTGTTTATCAATTTTCCGGCCCGGTTGAGGATCCGGAGAAAATCGGGATGATACGTTGATGCCGATTTGATCTCCACGCAGATAGCTTCCGTACCATCCCGCATAACCAGATCGATCTCATTATGATGATTATCCCGGTAAAAATACAACGGATGATCCACTCCCTGATTGTATCTGCGTTTGATGAGTTCCATTACCACCATATTCTCAAACAACATACCCCTGAGGGGGTCACGCTTTATCTGTTCCGGCCTTTCTATTCCCAATAAATAGGCAGCCAGTCCTGTGTCACAGAAATAGAGTTTGGGTGTTTTAATGAGTCGGGATGTCACGTTTTCATGCCATGGTTGAAGCAAGATAACCACAAACGATGCTTCCAGTACGGATAACCAGGACTTGACTGTAGGAACCGACACGCCAACTTCACCAGCAACAGCCGTTGCATTGAAGAGACTTCCTATTCTCCCTGCACAGATCCCGATAAATTTTTGGAACAGATGTTGATCCCTGAGTTGAATGAGTTGCCGGACATCCCGCTGAAGGTAGGTTTCATAATAACTTCTGTAAGTTCTAAGTGGATCTGTTTTATCGGCCCAGATAACCGGGTAGAATCCGTTGAATAACAGATCATCGGTAGGTAATGAAGTTCGCTTTCCTAGTTCTCTCAGGGATAAGGGGAGCAACTTCAGAATAGCCGTTCTTCCGGCCAGCGATTGAGTTACCTTTTGCATGATCAGTAACTGACTGCTGCCGGTAAGGACGAACCGTACTGTGTTTTTCTTTTCATCCGCGATCTGCTGAATGTATGAAGGTAACTCGGGAACCTTGTGAATCTCATCAAGAACCGCCCCGTTCGGTATCTCCTGAAGAAAACGGCGGGGATCTTGTTGTATCAGCATCCTGACATCCGGATTTTCAAAATTATAATAGGGAAGATCACTGAAAAGATGCCTGACCATTGTGGTCTTTCCTGATTGTCGTGGACCGATGATCGTGATTACCGGGAACTGCTGCAACATGGACCGGCACTCGGATTCCATTTCACGTTTGATATACATAAACCCGTACAAATATAAAGTTAAACTTCAAATTTGTACAAATGTAGTTAATTGGATTACACTTGTCAAGTTAGGGACGAGGGACGAAGGACGAAGGGCGGGGAATTTAGGGTATCTCAATTTATTCCGGGACTATTCAATTTTCTGATTCGTTTTTCTCTTTTCTTTTGATATTCTATGATTTCTCTATAATGAGGCACATCGGGAGAAAAATGTAAGTGAGTCAATGCACAAGCAATGACGTTTTTTTC
>JADHVS010000041.1 GCA_016783865.1 Bacteroidales bacterium | reverse complement strand
ATGCGGATATGACCAGGCCAATGCAAACGGCATCCTGGGAGTTACAAGGGCAAAAGAAGCCGGGTTTGATATGTGTTTCTTCAATTTGCATAAAACCTTCGCTTCACCACATGGATGTGGCGGACCTGCAGGGGGGGCAATAGGGGTAACAAAAGAACTTGAAAGCTATCTGCCCGTTCCGCTGGTCGAATATGATGGAGGTCGGTATAAAATGAAATGGGATTTGCCAAATACCATTGGCAAAACACGGGCCTTTTTTGGACCATTCCCTGTTATTCTCAGATCCTATGCATGGATCAGAAGTCTGGGCGCTGAAGGAATAAAGGAGGTCGCAAGAATAGCTGTTCTTAACAATAATTATATCCTAAAACAGCTTACCTCCATACAGGGAGTTGAATCCCCATTCCCGGGAGGGAAAAACCGGATCGAACAGGTAAGGTATACATGGAAGAAGTTCCATGAGGAAACAGGTGTGGATATCCATGATATAATCCTGAGGATGTGCGACTTTGGCTTCCATTTATGGACAAGCCATCATCCTTACGTTGTCCCTCAACCCTGCACTATTGAGCCAACAGAATCATATTCTAAAGCAGAACTTGATGAATATCTTGATGGATTAAGACATATCGCCGAAGAGGCAAGGGAGGAGCCTGATACGGTAAGGCATGCTCCGCATAACAGTGTCGTACACAGAATTGATGAAAGCTGGTTTGATGATCCTGAAAAATGGGCCATAACCTGGAGGTCTTATCTTAAAAAGCATGCAAAATAGTTCTTTTCATAGGTTAGGTTAGTTATAGGGTGGTGAATTCACTTCAGGGACCAAGCATGGCAGTTTTGGTTCCCTGGAGTGAATTCTTAAGCATGAGAATTGATATTTGCCCATGACGATCAAAAAGAAGATAGGCCTGATAATAAATCCTTTTGCCGGAATGGGTGGAAGTGTTGGCCTGAAAGGAACCGATGGGGAAGAAATACTTCGCAAATCGATGGACCTTGGAGCCATTCCCCAGTCCGCTGAAAAGGTTGCAATAACCTTACGCGAATTACTTCCAATAAAAGATGCGTTTAGTTTGATTACATGTCCCGGGGACATGGGTCATCAAACGGTTATAAAATCAGGACTTGAATTCGTGCTGATAAATGTTGAAATGAAAAATAAATCCTCAGCAGAGGAAACGATTAAGGCTGCCGATGAAATAAGGAAACTGGATGCCGATATTATCGCATTTGCAGGTGGAGATGGAACAGCGCGTGATATACACAAAGCCATTGGCAACTCAATGTTGGTACTGGGTATACCAACCGGTGTAAAGATCCATTCAGGAGTTTTCGCCTCTCATCCTTCCACGGCAGGGGTGATACTCAAAGATTTTATCCTTGGAAAATTGAAAGTTACCAGGGAAGCAGAAGTGATGGACATCGATGAAGTGCTTTACCGCCAGGAGATTCTAACATCAAAACTTTACGGTTACCTGAAAATTCCTGCATCTCGTCATTCTATACAAAACAGAAAGACGGGCAGTATGCCGGGAGATGTTTATTTCCAGGAAGCCATCGCTCATGATGTGATCGAAAACATAGAAAATAACTGTTATTATTTGATCGGACCAGGAACCACCACTCGTGCTCTGATGCTAAAGCTTGGACTTAAAGGATCACTGCTTGGGGTGGACCTTGTATTTAATAATAAACTGGTTGGAAAAGATTTAAATGAAAGACAGATCCTGGAAAGGATCAAAGACACAAAGGTAAAACTTATACTTACTCCGACGAGGGGACAGGGTTTCATTCTGGGAAGGGGTAACCAGCAGTTGAGCAGCCATGTTCTGAAGATCATTGGCAAGGAAAATATTATTATACTGGCCACACCCGAAAAAATAAGCAGCCTGTCGGGACATCCTTTCCTGATCGACACGGGTAGTCCTTTGCGGGATAAGGAATTTTCCGGTCATTACAAAATCATTACCGGCTATCATCAGTACACTATTTACAAGGCAAAGGGATGAAATCAATTGTTATTTTTATAATAGTTGCTCTAATAAGCTGCGTGCCATCAAGAGATGAGAAATTGGTACGTGTGGAGATGCCCTTGGAAAATTATAATTTCAGCAGGGATGCATATAAACCGGGCGATCTTGAATTTCTAATGGGAAACGGTGAAATGGGAGGATTGGTTGCAAAGGATGGGCTGGGATTTGAAAAATTATGGTTTACAGATGTATGGGATAATTACGAAACCAGGAAGTCTCTTCCGGGTCCAAAATTAATCCTGGTGGATCAGCCTTCCCAGGATACAATGCCAGCAGCATATCATGCCGTTCTAAACATCGGGAACGGTATTCTCACAACCCATGTGGGATTTAAAGAAGGCACAGAATATACCTCCCGTATTTTCTTTTCCAAAACAAACAAACATCTCCTGCTGATACATATCAGAAATGAATCAGAAGTGGGTAATATGCGATGCCAGTTAAAAATACCCGAGACCGGGTACAGGATCAGTAAACCTGAAACAGGCCGTATTCGGGGAACTGATCATTCCAGCTTTACGAAAACCGCCTGGAATGTGAAAGCTGATACACCCATCGATAAGGTTGAAGGTGGATACCGGGTCTCAATCGCACCACAAACGACCGTCACAATACTTTATTCACTGGTTACCCATTTTGACAGTGATGACTTCGAGTCTGTTTCTGCAGAATACGTGGAGGTAAACAGCAGCTTTGATCAATTGGAACAGAACCAAATAGATAATTGGAACAATCAATGGTCCAATGTAGCATCTGTAATTCTTCCCGAAGGTGAAAATGCAAAATGGTTTTACCGGTCATTGTATACCCTATATGCTACTGCTGGTGCAGATAAATTCCTTCCGGGGGAACTCCAGTTCTCCATCCCGGACCGTGACTGGAAGATGCACCATTTCACCTATGGACATGCCGGTTGGTCAGTTTGGGCATTTGCCATGATGGGGGACAGAGAACATGCCGTAAAAATGGCAAAATGGCATTACAAACCTGACGCTTTAAAGGAAAATGTAAGGATCCTGTTCCCTGAAACCGGACCGGTTGAACTGATTTACAAGGAGCGGAGCAAAGGATTACATACATATCTTGACTCGTACGACCCGGATGCCATGGCCTTTGGACATGAGGTATCATCAGAAGGATATAACATCACTTATCCAAATACTAAGCACTGGGATTTGCAAAGGCATGTGGATGCTTTCGGAGCTTCATTGTTTCATATTATTTCTCTTTATTATCCTGATAATGAATTCCTTGTCAATTATACATACCCGGTCATGAAAGGTACAGCAGAGTTGTGGAGCTCACTTGCCAGATTGGACAGCCTGAAAAATTACTATTACCTGCCGCCTATGCTTTCCGTATCGGAAAACATTCTGGAGAAATCGGTACTCGACGCTGTGCTTGCCGCAAGATGGAACCTGAAGATGAGTGCTGAGTATGCACGGGAATTAGATATTGATAAGGAACTTCAGGATAAATGGATGCATATATACGACCATTTATATATACCCCAGAATGACACGATATATCTGGAATACCTTGGAGATGATCAATCACGGTCAGGCGGAGGATATTTTGGCATACGGGCCTATATGTATTTTGGTTTTCCGGTCATGGAAAATATTGCTGATATAGATATCGACAAAGCACGCAGATCACTGGATATAACGTGGAACCGCAACAAACAGGGTCAAGGCATGATAACCTTTATTACGAATTGGTTTGCCCTGACAGAGGCATACCTTGGGTTTGGCAACAATGCTTTTGAATTATCCAGGTTGTCGACGACGGTTCAGGACCCCTCAGGTGTTGCTTTGTATGAAGCGTTGGATATCAATCCCTATTTTCTGACAGGTTACAGTTCATTTATACTGACCCAGTTGTCCATGCTGCTCCAATCCTATAATGATACCATACATGTATTCCCTGCCCTGCCTGACGAATGGAAAGATATTGAATTTTATGATCTCCCTGCACAGGGGGGCGTAAAAGTATCGGGGATCATGCGTTCGGGAAAAGTTAGCAGGATTTCATTTAAGCAAGATGGGAAAGAGGTTTTGAAACTGGACCGGTCAGTGTCAGTAAGAATAAACCCGGGCAACAATGCTCTGGAAATTGTTGAAGCGAAGAACTGATGATATGCTAATAATATGATGATAAAATCACAAAAAGGAAAGGTATTCAGCATAATATCTTTAGCTGTTCTTCTTGCATGCATGCATGGATGCAAAAACAGGGAAATATCCGGGACAAAACCAAATATCATTTTCATTCTTGCAGATGACATGGGATATAATGTACCGGGTTGTTATGGTGGGGACTCCATATATACTCCTAACATTGACGCCCTTGCGAAAGGGGGAATACTTTTTTCAGAGGCATATTCCGGATGTTCGGTATGTGCACCCGCAAGAGCAAGTTTAATGACCGGCCTGCATACGGGACATGTCTCCCTGAGAGGAAATACCGGCGGTATAGCGTTGCCTTCCAGGGATACAACCTTTACACAGATCCTTAAAAGTGCAGGGTATACAGTGGGGGGATTCGGGAAATGGGGGCTCGGAGATGTCGGAACTGAAGGTGTTGCGGAAAAACATGGCTTTGATATCTTTTTCGGTTATTATCACCAGATACATGCTCATTTTTATTATACCGATTATTTGTGGAGAAATAGCCGGAAGGTAGAAGTACTGAATGCACATGGTGATTCCGCATCTTATGCCCATTATAGGATCATGAAGGAGATGAAGCAATTTATCACAGATAACCGCGCCGGGCCCTTCTTCTGTTTTGGCAGTTGGACTCTTCCGCATACCGATGATGATGGGAACGCGCAAATCCCTGAATCAGACCCTGCATATATTCTTTATAATGATAAACCCTGGACCGATGATGAAAAAAAATACGCAGGCATGAATACCCGCGTCGATCACGACCTCGGGGAGATAATAAAACTGCTTAAGGAACTGAACATAAACAGGAATACCGTTGTAATATTCTCCTCCGATAATGGAGGTGGTGAGAAATATAATCCAACTTTCAAGGTTTCAGGAAAGCTCAAGGGTTTTAAACACCAGTTTTATGAAGGCGGAATAAAGGTCCCCCTCATTTTTTACTGGCCGGGTAGGATTGAACCGGGATCAAGGTGTGAAATGCCATGCTATTTCGCAGATATGATGCCAACCATTCTCGATCTGGCCGGAATTGAAGACCTGTTACCCGTGAAAACAGATGGTATCTCAATGGTTCCCTCATTATTCGGTGAGCACATCCAGGAAAAACATGAATATATGTACTGGGAATTGCCGGCATTTGACTGGACAAACAATGTCTATCCCGAAAACGGACTCCAGCAGGCCATCCGGATTGACGACTGGAAAATGCTCCGGCATGATACACATGAAGCATGGGAATTATTCGATTTATCCGTTGATCAGGAAGAAAACCACAACCTGGCGTCTGAACATCCTGATATAGTTGTAAGGTTAATGGATCTCATAAAAATGAACCGCACCAAAATGCCGGAGCAGATTGAACCCGAGATGTCGGAAGGCAAATGGTACAGATAGTTTCAAATTATGCAACTGAAGACTGAAAATAACCACATGCAGGACAATATCTTTACAAATTCAAGCTTTGCCGGACTGAACCTGGCAGTATGCGTATTGATGATCACCGGATCCTGTTCATTGAAAAAACCTGACCTGGAAAATCCTGAATTCATCGGGTCCAACAGGGAACAGCCGCATTGCACCTATTATCCCTTTGATGACACCCTGGATGTAATCTCAAATGATCCGCACAGATCACCCTATGTCCATTTTCTGAACGACAAGTGGAAATTCCAATACTCTCCCAACCCGGAAAGCCGCCCTGTTGATTTTTACCGGGAGGATTTCGATATAAGTACCTGGGATGAGATCAATGTGCCGGGCAACTGGGAGCTTCAGGGTTTTGGCCAGGCAATATACCTGGATGAAGAATATCCCTTCCCTCCGGATCCTCCAAATGTTCCGAAAGATAATCCGGTCGGATCCTACAAAAGGTCATTCACCCTTCCCGAATCATGGTCTGGGAAACAGGTCTACTTGCATATAGGCAGTCTTAAATCTGCCGGTTACATATGGGTGAACGGACAATCAGCAGGATTTTCAAAGGGCAGCAAGGTCCCGGCTGAATTCAACATTACAGGTTTTCTGAGACCTGGAGAAAACACCCTTGCCATTGAAGTGTATCGCTGGAGTGACGGATCGTACCTTGAAGGACAGGACATGTGGAGGGTAAGTGGCCTGGAGAGGGATGTTTATCTTGTTGCCCTGCCGGAAGTACACATCCGTGATTTCTTTGTTCACGCAGACCTTGACGATGCATATAAGAACGGCATTTTCAGCCTGGACGTGGAGCTATGTAATAATGGTGTAAAAAGGTATGAGGACCTTGCTCTGCAGTTGAGTTTAGTGGAAAAAAACAACCTGGATAATTCCATATACTCCGAACGGCATACATTTTCCATTGACACGGAGCAGATTAAGGAGCTTGTCTTTGGAAGCAGCATTGAGAATCCCCTGAAGTGGACTGCTGAAACACCCAACCTGTATATTCTTCTGCTGACACTAACCGATCAGCATGGACAGATCATAGAGTCAGTATCCTCAAAAATCGGTTTTCGCAACGTAGAGATCTCAAACGCCCAACTGCTTGTTAATGGGGTTCCTGTCAATATAAAAGGGGTAAACCGACACGAGCATGACATGAATACATGCAAGGCCATAACAGAAGAAAGCATGCTGGAAGATATACGGTTAATGAAGCAATTTAATATCAATGCGGTCAGGACAAGCCATTATCCGAACCATCCCCGGTGGTATGAATTATGTGATGAATTCGGATTGTACCTGGTTGACGAAGCAAATATCGAGAGTCATGGTATGGAATTTAATACGAGCGGCGGGTATGCATTGATCTCCGATAATCCCCTCTGGGAAAAGGCCTTTCTTGACAGGACCAGGCGAATGGTGGAACGGGATAAGAACCATCCCTCGGTTATCATATGGTCGCTTGGCAATGAAGCCGGAGACGGCAACAATTTTGTGTCAACCTACCGGTGGATCAAATCCAGGGATGCCTCACGACCGGTACAGTACGAGCCTGCTTTGTACAACGACCACACGGATATAGTCTGTCCCATGTACAAGAATATATACTTCCTTGAAGAATATGCGGATACGACTATTCCCAAACCCTTGATATTATGCGAATATGCGCACGCCATGGGGAACAGTGTTGGTAACCTGCAGGATTACTGGGATGTAATTGGTTCCCATGCAAAGTTGCAGGGTGGGTTTATCTGGGACTGGTGTGACCAGACATTCCTGAAGTACAAGGCAGACGGATCCCCGTTCTGGGCATACGGCGGTGATATGGGAGATTTTCTCATCCAAAATGATTCCAATTTCTGTGCAAACGGGCTGGTGCAGGCAAACCGCGAGCCTCATCCCCATATATGGGAAGTAAAAAAAGTATATCAAAATATGAGTGTTCTCCCGGTCGATATGGGAAAAGGATTATATAAAATCATCAACAGGCACGATTTCAAAGACCTTACAGATTATAAGCTTGTCTGCGAGATCATGGCTGGCGGAGAAATCATTGAGAGGGATGAAATAGACGAGATCAATATCCCTGCCGGCTCTGAAAAGCAAATCAAGATTCACATGAATCCTGGAGAAATAAAGGAAAATACAGAATATTTCATACAGTTCAAATGGTACACATCCAGAGATCATCCTTTGATTCCAAAAGGGTTTGAAGTGGCCTGGAATCAATACAGGATACCCCTTTACAAACGGTCTGAAAAAGAAGCCAGGCTGAGCAGTCCATTGAATTTAACAGACAACGATCAGAAAATTACCATAGCAGGCAGAAACCTGCAGTTGCAATTTGCTAAAAAAACCGGGGAAATCTCCTCCCTGGTATTCGAGGGTAAAGAATTTATCAGAAAGGGTTTACAACCGAATTTCTGGCGTTCCCCCAATGATAATGATCTGGGCAATGCCATGCCCCGCCGCTGTGATATCTGGAAACATGCAGGGGATAAGGCTGAGCTGGTCTCCTTTGATTATCAGGAATTTGATGATCATATCTCTATCAAATCCAGGTATTCCCTGGACGGATCTGAGTCTGAAGTTACCCTGGAATATCAGGTAAACGGATCAGATGAAATTCATGTTGATTTCATTTTCAAGCCTGAAAACAACAACCTGCCCGAACTTCCCAGGATAGGTACGAGATTGATCATGGAAGGTGAGTTTCAAAACGTCTCATGGTTCGGGAGAGGCCCGCATGAAAGCTATTCTGATCGCTTTACCGGTGCAGCAGTCGGTTTCTATGAGGGCACAGTATGGGAACAGTACCATCCATATGTACGGCCACAGGAAACAGGGAACAAAACGGATGTTCGATGGTTGGCCGTACAAAACAGTGAAGGCTACGGGCTATTGGTCGAGGCCGATTCCCTCCTGAGCTGCAGTGCCTGGCAGTTTGATCCCTATGCATTAGACCACAAAAGAAAGGGGGAACCCAACAGGCATGGTACAGATGTAAAACCAGGCGAAGAGGTTACGCTGAATATCGATCTTAAACAGATGGGAGTGGGTGGAGATAATTCATGGAGGGCAAAGCCACTGGATAAATACCGTATTTTCCCCGATCAGACATTCAGGTACGGGTTCACACTGAAACCCTTTAAAGAATAGGTGATAATCAAATGATATTGCACTCTAAACGGTATGCCATGAATAAACTTTTTAATCAATAATTCACAAACAAGAATGATTAAAAAATTGATGGTAAGTTACATACGACAAATGAAAATCAAATTTTAAACGGATGAAATTAGCTATTCTACGGGAACTCATTAAATTGTCACCCCTTTATTTATTGGTTTCTGTTTTTACAGTTTCCATTCTGTCCTGCAGCAGATCAATCACTGAATCTCATCCCAACCTGCTGATCATTTATCCGGACCAAATGCGGGCCCATGCCATGGGATTCATGAACCAGGATCCCGTTATCACCCCGACACTTGATGAGTTATCGAAAACCAGCCTGGTCCTGACCCATGCTGTGGCCAACAACCCGGTATGCAGTCCCTCAAGGGCCATGCTCATGACAGGCAGATATCCTTTCTCAAATAATGTTACCTACAACTGCATAAGTGATGCGGCCCATTTTAATATTGAGTTACAGGATTCGGAACGTTGCTGGTCAGATGTTTTAAGTGATGAAGGTTATGAACTGGGCTATATCGGGAAATGGCATCTGGACGCCCCGAGGCCTCCATATGTAAAATGTAAAAACAATTATGAGAATTTTGCCTGGAACGAGTGGTGTCCACCCCATCGCAGGCATGGATTCAATTTCTGGTATGCATATGGGACTTATGATTATCACAACAGGCCTTTGTACTGGGACACAGATGCAGGGCGTGATGAATTTCATTTAGTTGACGAATGGGGCCCTGTACATGAAGCAGACATGGCTATCCGGTATATTCAAAATGAAAATGCCAGATTGAGGGATCCTGATAAGCCCTTCGCCCTGGTTGTGGCCATGAATCCCCCTCATGACGATGGTGAAGGCCTCTATGAGGAGGTCCCTCAAAAATACGTCGATCTCTACAGCGGTCTGACATACAAAGATCTTATTACCCGGGCTAATGTCCTCCATGAAGGAGGCCTGTATTCCGAATTTGCCCGGAAGCAAACGAAAAACTACTTTGCAATGGTCAGCGGAGTTGACGAACAGTTAGGCAGGATACTGAAGGCGCTGACTGATAAAGAACTGGACAAGAATACCATAGTTCTCTTTATCTCTGATCATGGTAATTGTGTCGGTAACCATGATCACCATGGAAAATCAATTTTTTATGAGGAATCCATGCGTATTCCCTTTCTGATCAGATGGCCTGACATAATTAAACCACGGCATGATGACCTGCTGATCTCCATTCCGGATATATACCCAACACTGCTTGAATTAATGGGATTTATGGATAAAATACCTGCAGATGTGGAAGGCCGGAGCCATGCCTCAGTTTTTTTAACCGGGGAAGGTGAGCGTCCGGAATCCCAGTTATACCTGAGTATGCCGCTGGTGAATCCTGCCATAGGGAAACGGGGTGTACGGACCCACAGGTATACGCTAGCCGTTGACAGATCCTATAATGACAGGTATAATTATTATCTGTATGACAATCAGAACGATCCCTATCAACTTAATAATATTGCTGCTGATAATCCCGAAGTAGTAAGGATATTGATTAAGGAAGAACTGGAACCATGGTTAGAAAAGACCAGCGATCCCTGGACAATAGCCCGAAGTCCAGAAAAGTAATTTGATTAATAAATTGTGAATTATGCACACCTCAGAAGTAAACCTTGTGAAGATCAAGTCATTCCAGTGTAAACCAAAGGCCCGCTGGTCCGCATTGATGTTTATAATAATGCTTACATCGCCATGCTCTGCCCATGATTCAGGTGAACTGGACCTGGCTGGTTACTGTACCAAAGTCAATTTGGGCGAGAATGTAGAAATCTCCCTCTATACCCCGACAATGTTCCGGGTCCGTGTTTCTGCTCTGGAAGGTGAGAAATTTCCACCCGCATACGAAATACCATTTGTAATCGGGAAACTGGAAAACTGGGAACCGGTTGATTTCAAACATTGGGAGGATGAGGAGTATTATTACATTGAGACTGGTGTCCTCAGGATTCTAATGGCCAGGGAAGATCAGACATGGACCGTCTGGAGCAAAGGAGGAGATAAGAAAATATATCCTTCGAAAGGCAGGATTTACGGGATGTTCCGTGATGGTTATACGGTCTTCGATAATGCCAGCGCATTTAGTGAACGGAATAACAACAACCGCTACAGCCACTGGTTCTATAATCCTGAAACAGGAAGGTATGTCGATACTTATTTACACGAAGACCTGATATCTGACCGGTATTTCATTTATGGACCCGGCTATCCTTCCCTTTTCTCTCAATTGAACGCGCTGACCGGTCCCGAGCCTTTGCTTCCTTTAAAAGGATATGGTTTTTTTCAGACCCAGCATATGGGTTGCAACGGGTCACAGGAACAATTGATTGAACTGGCAAGGGATCTGCGCGAACATGATATTCCATGTGACAACCTTATCATCGACTTTGAATGGGGAGACGGGTGCCCGGGACAGAAAGAGAAATTCTGGGGTCAGCTGGAATGGTCCCCTGAATATAAACATCCACTGACGCCCGGGCAGATGATCGATAAACTCAACTCCATGCATTTCAATGTAATGCTTATCCATCATAGTGCACCGGACTTTCCCAACCGGGATATCAATACCCCCCGGCGGATCAGGGAATGGACCTCAAAGGTCTATCCCGAAGATCTGTGGTGGAAGGAATTTTATAAAAAACTGGATATGGGAGTTACCGGTACCTGGCAGGATACCAGGCAGAATGATATTACAGATGGAGTTATCTGGACCGGTACACAGAACTATATCGGACCGGAGAACAGGGTTTACTTTCTGGGATGCAGGAAAATGATGGACCTCAATCCCTTTGAACTTGAAAGGGATAATACCATTCCCGCCAATAATATGATCGGTACCCGCCGTTATCCTTTCAGGTGGCCAGGTGATGTACATAACACATACCGGGAATTAAAGTGGCAAATCAATGCCATAACCAACACACATGGTTCCATGAAAGGAGTCAGTTATATCACGGCCGATTGTTTTGGGAAAGATTGGAAGGTCCAGGCTCGTTGGAACCAGTTTGTCGATTTTAATTCCGTTTCCAGGTCCCACACCAACAAGCCATGGCAGAAAATTATGAATTTCCATGAATTGGCAAAGATCATGGATTTCACACCCGGGGGCGTTAAAGTGGCATCAGAGGAAAAACAAAAGGCCCGTCAGGCCTTTGATGAATTAACTGAAGAGCAAAAGGAACTGCTGCCAACGGCTGAAAACAGTATCCGCAAACACCGCAAGGTAAGGTACAGCATGCTTCCATACATCTATTCGACTGCCTATGTGAATTACCTGACGGGACTACCAATTTGCCGGCCAATGTTATTGGCTTTTCCTGAGGATCTTCATGTGAACAGGGACCAGTGGCCGTACCAGTACATGTTCGGTGAAAATTTGCTGGTGGCACCCGTCTATGCCGACCTGAACAGTATGGAAATTTATTTACCGGAAGGACATCAATGGATTGATTACTGGGACAAAACGGTTTTTGCCGGTGGACAGGTAATCGATTATAATACGTCAGATGTGGAGAAGCTTCCTCTTTTCATCCGGTCCGGGGCAATCATTCCCATGCGAAAGGAACAGAACTGGATCGAGACAGGGGAGGTATGGGATCCCTTAACGCTGGATATCTATCCCGCCGAATCTTCATCTTTTACTCTTTACGAAGATGATGGAAGGTCCATTTATTATCAGGATGGTCAGTATGCAAAAACGAAAATTGAATATACCTGTGACACTTCTCAAATAACAATTAAACTCAAGAAATCAGTGGGAGAGTATAAGGGAAAACCGGAAGATCGAAGATATTTAATCCGGTTGAACATGGTTACGAGTCAACCGAAGACCGCATCCTTGAATGGAAGAGAAATGCCGGAGGCAGACGATTTAAGTCCCCTGGAAAATAGATCACCGGGATGGACCTATGATGAACAATCAGGAATTGTGCTAATTGGATTCCGCCATGTTACCTCTGAAGATGTGCGGATACATTTATCCTTGCACTAATTATATGAACTCTATGAACATTTATAGCGGAACTCTTGTTTCGGTAAAACTCCAACTTTTCAGGCAATTCGGATTTCAGTTAATTGCTATGATTGCTGTCCTGACTTCTTGTAGTGGAGATACCAAGAAGGAGGTTCATCTGAAACCGAACATATTGCTTATTTGTGTTGATGATCTCCGACCTGAATTAAGCTGCTTTGATTCCAGGCTGATCCAAACACCAAACATAGATCGGTTGGCTTCAGAAGCACGTGTATTTAGGAGACATTATGTTCAGGCGGCCATCTGCGGACCCTCGCGCAGTTCGATGTTGTCCGGGCAGAGGATTAATTCCTGGGATTGCTGGAAGGAGGCTCGCAAATATAAGATAGAAACAGAACGACCGGTATCATTTGCACAACTTTTTCACAGGTTCGGGTACCGCACCATTTGCATAGGAAAGGTAAGTCATCAGCCGGGAGGCGTGATGGACGAAGAACAGACTCTTCATGAGGTGCCATTTAGCTGGGATGAAGCATACACTCCGGTAGGTCAATGGGAAACGCCATGGCGAACCTTTTTTGCCTATAGCGAATCCAAGGCCTATAATAAAGCAATCTCAATGAAAAAGGATGAGTCAAGGCTTCCATACGAGGCAGCGGATGTTGACGATAACGGTTATCCGGATGGACTGATTGCCACAGCAGCCATACAGCAATTGCAAAAGCTGGCTTCCTCGGATCAGCCATTCCTCCTGGCAACAGGTTTTTACAAACCGCATTTGCCATTCAATGCTCCTAAAAAATATTGGGATCTCATTGATCGGGAAAAGATTCCTCTGGTTGAGAATTACCGGGCACCAAAAAATGTAGATTCCGCGATTAGCATTCACAATAGTTACGAGTTGACAATGCATTACCACTGGCCCGGAGGACCGGGGAACATAAGTGAAACAGAAGCTCAGACACTTCGCCATGCTTACCTGGCATGTGTCAGGTACGCAGATGCTCAAATTGGCAGAGTCCTTGATGAGCTGAGACGACTGAAGCTAGAAGACCGGACGATTGTTGTACTATGGTCCGATCACGGTTATCACCTGGGCGAACATGGCATGTTTTGCAAAGACACGAATTATGAAATTGCTACCAGGAGTCCGCTGATTGTCCGTTTGCCCGGTATGGTGAAACGTGGAGAATCAACAGACGCAATCGTTGAATCCATTGATTTGTATCCAACACTTGCTGAATTGTGCGGACTGGAACCACCGGAGGATTTACAAGGCAAGAGTTTTGTTGAATTACTTGACGATCCACTTGCTCAAGGTAAGGAATTTGCTTACTCCTTTCACGGACGCGACAAGCGCATGTGCAATACCGTCCGAACTGACCGCTGGCGGTTGATAGAGTGGAGAGAGGCCGATGGTAGAATTATACAAACAGAGCTGTACGATCATGCTGTTGATCCCGACGAAAATATCAATGTTGCAAGATATCCTGATAACCGGGAGGTAGTAGAAAGATTGCAGGAGATACTTAATTCAGTCCATTATTCAAAATTCCTTAAGCTTGAGTAACCATGGTATATCAATGAAAACTCAAGGGTAACTGTTATAATTATGAGAATCATGAAAAGAATATACTTTATCAGTCTCGGAGTATTACTGTTTTCCTGTAATCCCAAAAATGAACACATTGTTCAAGGGCCAAATATTCTTTTCATCATGAGTGACGACCATGCCAAACATGCACTTAGTTGCTATGGCGGTAACATTGATTCAACACCTAATATCGACCGTTTAGCGGAAGAAGGAATGATGTTTAATCATTGCATGGTTACTAATTCACTTTGTGCTCCAAGCAGGGCAGCCATTCTTACCGGGAAATATGGCCATTTAAACAGTGTAAAGATCAACCGCGAAGATACTTTTGATAACACTCAGGAACATCTTGGTAAATGGATGACCGCAGCAGGTTATCAGACAGCTTTGATTGGGAAATGGCACCTTCGAAGCGAACCAACTGGGTTTGATTACTGGAAAATTTTACCCGGACAAGGTGAATATTGGGATCCGGAGATGATAGAAACAGGAAAGAAATCTGTAAATAAAGGTTATGTTACTAACATCATCACTGATGAAACCATTAATTGGATAAAGAACCGTGACAAGAACAAACCATTTTTCGTGATGACCCATCACAAAGCTCCACACGTTGATCACCATCCCGGAAATAAACACAAACACCTGTATACGAATGTCGACCTACCCATACCTGAGAACTTTCACGACGATTTTTCTACCCGCAAAGCCCGGCATGAGAGCATTTTACGATGGACTAGCTTTGATAGTATCAATGTGTGGGATCGTCAGGGAGATCCGCCGGCAGGATTAACAAATAGACAATACCGGGAATGGTGCTACCAGAACTTCTTTAAAGGATATTACCGCGTTTGTGAATCATTGGATGAGAATGTTGGACGGTTGATCGATTTTATCGATGATTCAGGATTAAAAGAAAACACCATAGTCATTTATATCTCTGATAATGGATTCTTCCTGGGTGATCACGGCTGGTATAACAAAATGTGGATGTATGAGGAATCCCTGCATATACCTTTTGTTATCCGCTATCCAAAGGAAATCAAACCAGGAACAATCAATGATGACCTTGTGATGAACATTGATTTCGCGCCAACTTTTTTAGATTATGCAGGTATTGCAATACCAGACGATATACAAGGATCATCAATCCGTCAGTTGTTCACCGGTAACACACCTGCCAGTTGGCGCAAGACGGTTTATTACCGATATTTTGATCGACATATTGAGCAGCATTATGGTATAAGGACAAATAAATATAAGCTCATCTACTACCCTGGCTTGAAAGATTATGAACTGTTTGACTTAGAATTAGATCTGCATGAAATGAACAATGTTTTTGATGATCAGGCTTATTCTGAAATAGCAGAGATGTTGAAGGCTGAATTGAAAAGGACAAAAGAGAAATATGAGGATTACGAATAATAAGTATATATCATTATTGGAGACAACCATTCAAATATTAATTTGATGAGAAGATTGTATTTTCTGGTTGTTTAAACGTGAAAATGAAAATTATTGCCATGACTAAAAGTTTTTATACAGTAATCAACAAATTGATTCTTACTTTTTTCTTACTGTTTGTTTTGATAAAAACAGAAGTTTATAGTCAAATATCCTCTAAAGAAATTTCCATTTCCGTATCAGACTTTGGAGCAATACCGGATGATTCAATAAATGACAGATCAGCCATAAACAAAGCTTTGATTCATTGCAAGGAAAATAATATGGCTAACCTGTTTTTTCCTCCCGGCAAATATATCCTGGAACACCCTGATGCAGTAGCATTAATGAATGATGTAATGAACCTGAAAATGGGTGAAAATCCTGCAAAAACAATATTTAAACCTTACTATAAATACATTAAGGGCCTGGATATATCTGGACATCAAAACCTCAGGCTTACAGGCTATGGTGTTGAATTAATCTGTAAAGGGTGGATGGAACCGATCTCCATTGAAAACTCTGGTAATATAACGGTGAAAGGGTTTACAATTGATTACCACAGACAACCACATAGCGAAGGAAAAGTTATTCAAATAACCGATGAATATTTCGATGTGAAGTTTACTGAAGAATACCCTGTAAAGAGTAATATGGTAATGCCCAGAATTATGTTCTTCGATGTAAAAAAAGATCGGTTGGAAAGCGAACCGGTTTATTTTCCTGAAAAAAATAAATTAATCAGTCCTCAGACTTTGAGAATATGGGCTAAGATACCTGGTTCTTACCTGAAAGATTATGCATTAATTAATCATAGTTTTCATTTCAGGCCGGCTGTCCTGATTCACGAAAGTAAAGATGTGAACGTCATAGATGTCACTATTCACTCTCAACCGGGGATGGGAATTGTTGGTCATCGGTCACATAATATATTAATGTCTGGTTTGAGGGTGGTACCACGCCCTGGAAGAAGACAGTCGACGAATACTGATGCTACACATTTTACTTCCTGTACAGGTTATATTCATTTTAGAAACTGCATGTTTGAAGGGCAGGGGGATGATGCTACCAATGTTCACAATTATTACTATACCATCACAGGTATGAGTAAAAACAAATACATAACTAAAATACTCAACCCTTCAGAAGGAACGCATGCCATGGTATTGGATTATCCGGATGTTGGAGATACATTAGAACTGGTAAATAAATCAACACTTAAACCGGTAAAAGAAGTGATTGTTGCAGACGTTGATACTTTTCCTGATAAATGGGAGACCCATATTGGATTAAATGAAGAATTACCGGCAGACCTGGATCCATATTTTTTAATTAACATTTCACGATTACCAAGGCTGCATATAGAGGGATGTACTATACTAAGTCATTTGGCAAGAGGCATTCTCATTAAAACAAGAAACGTGCTTATAGAAAATAACACGATTATGGAAACTACTGGTACTGGAATCCAAATAGGAGCGGAAGGCTACTGGCATGAAGGTCCGGGATCAGAAAATGTGGTTATCCGGAATAATCGGATTATCAGGTGTGGATTGGGTGATGGAACGCAAAAGGAAACTAGTGGAATAGTCGTGAGCGTTGGAAGCCCTGATCCTGCTAAATATGGTGTTCATAAAAATCTGATTTTCGAAAATAATATTATAGAAGGTGAAAATGCCAGATACGGTATTTATGTTACAGGTTCAGATGATGTAAAGATTAGATACAATCAGATTTCAGGATGTGAAATACCTGTTTATGTTGAGTGATCACTAATGAATATTTTGAACGATTAAATAGTTTAGTCATGAAAAGCAATTCTCTGTTATATTCAGTACGGTCATTTCTCTTGATCTTAATTGCTCTAAGCGGATCTCTAAAACCACAATGCCTGATCGCCCAAAAGATAAGCAAGCCAAATGTTATCATTTTCCTGATGGACGATATGGGTTATGGGGATGTTAAAATTATGAATCCTGAGGGTTGCGGTTTTAATACTCCCAACCTGGACCAACTAGCACGGGATGGTGTCTATTTTTCTCAAGCTCATTCAGCGGATGCACTCTGCGCTACCACAAGGTATTCCCTGCTTACCGGGAATCATGTGTACCGGGGTCGCAAGACAGAGGGTACCTGGGACAATCTCACAAAAAGCCAGATTATGCCCGGACAAAAAACCCTTGCAGATATCCTTCGTGCTCAGGGATATGTTACCGCCTTCTTTGGTAAATCACATCTGGGTGGAGAATTTCTTAAGGCGGATGGTACTGTAGCAGGAAATTACGATGAAGCTGATCTGTCCCGCCGGTTTATTGATGGCCCCATTGAACATGGATTTGATTATTCATTGACTTTGCCGGGGGGTATACAGGAATCTCCATATGCCTTTTTCAAGAATGACCGATTGGCTCGATGGGATAAGGATTTGAAGGAATTTGTGCATTTCGATCAGGATGACAATGCCCGGATCCATTTTACGAAGTTTTATAATAAGGATATAAACCTGGATGAGTTCATGATGGATAACTGGACGACCGAATCTGTTGGCCCCCTGTTAATGCGGGATGCGCTGGGTTTTATTGATTCTCATATAGAGAAACATGGAACTACTATACCATTTTATATGCATTATTGCTCCCAGGCAGGTCACGTCCCTTATGTTCCACCTCTTGCTTTCAATATCAATGAACCAACCGATACCGAAGATTTGTCGAAAGTGGGTGCCTTGCCGGTAAAGGGGCAAACAGTGAATATCCGGACTGACATGATGTATGAAGGCGATCTGGCCATGGGGCTATTTATTGAAAAATTACGGAAAAAAGGTATACTGGAAAACACACTCATCATTTTTTCGAGTGATAATGGTGCTGCAGCGGGTATTAATCAGGAATGGTCAAATCCTATATACGAAACACCAAGGGAAGGGAAATTCGGGGGCAATCGCACTGAAACTGGTACAAATAGAAAGGATCTTATGCATACCAATGCGCAGGGTGTGGCAAAAGGAGGTTCTCCGCTGCGTGGAGAAAAGGGTTTTGTTTATGAAGGTGGTCACCGCGTACCTTTAATCTTCCGCTGGGGTAACGGAATTCCTTCCGGATATGTCGTTGAAGACCAGCTTATAAGCCTGCATGATATCTTCAGAACAGTGGCCTCAATTGTGGATGTAAGTCCCGGTCCTGAGTCCGGACTTGACAGTTATGACTTCTCTGCAATACTCAGGCAACCGGACATACCTCATGATCCGGTTCGTGAATACTTGTTCATTCAGTCCAACGAACAAAACATTGAGCGCACAACCATAAAATGGGCAGCATTTCAACAGACAAAAGGAAACAAGGATCCTGATGTATGGAAAGCAATTATTAATATCCCCAGAACCTTGTACGGAAAAGATTTTCCGGATATGCTGGACAAAGCAAAGGCTATTGAACTCTATTACCTGTCTGATGATCCATCTGAATCGAATAACATGTTACACAGCGATAAATTGAAAGAATTGGAGATGAAGTTTAAGAGCGAACTGAATTTGTCGAGAACTGCTAAATAAGTGGATGGTTATAAAGACGTTACCCTTCAATCGAATAACATAAAGTATTTGATAATTCGATTTTTTTTATGAAAGAAATAAGAAAAAAGCTATTGAAAATTAAGAATGTATCCGCAATGAGCTACATCCTGATGATGCTTTTGATTGTTGTGATTTTGTTTGTTGCATCGTCTCAAGATTTGCAAAGTACAAATTATGATGTAAAAGTCCGTTGGTCTGAAGAAAAGGCTAATGAATGGTATGCTAAACAGCCATGGCCATGTGGTTTTAACTACATACCAGCGAGCGCAATAAGCTATACTGAGATGTGGATGCCTTATTGTTTCAATCCTGATTCCATCGACATGGAATTGGCTTTAGCAGAGGAAATCGGTTTCAATTGTTTACGAGTTGTATTGCCATTTATAGTCTGGGAATATGATCCAAACGCTTTTAAGAAACGAATTGAGACTTTTCTTAGAATATGCGAAAAACGCGGAATCAAAGTTATGTTGACACTTTTTGACGATTGCACTTTCGGGAAAGACCAGAAACTTAAAGATCCGTGGTACGGTAAGCAACCAGAGGTATTAAAGGGATGGTATGCCAATGGATGGACACCGTCACCAGGACATAGCATGGTTCGCGAGCCTAATAGCTGGCCAAGACTCGAAAAATACGTTAAAGACATCATTACTTTATTTAAGGATGATAACAGAGTTTGGATTTGGGATTTATACAATGAGCCTGGGCTTGCTGGCTTGCGTGTGGATACAGCCTCATTGGTTTTAAAAGTTTTTACATGGGCCCGTGAGTCTGTTCCTTCCCAGCCTTTGACTATTGGCGTATGGAATTGGAATGAGAAAAAATTGAATGCCATACTATGTAATCATAGCGATATTATCACCTTTCATAATTATAGTAATGCTGACAGCCTTACTAGGGTTATCGACACATTAAAGAAATATAACCGACCAATCATAAATACTGAATGGCTGAATAGACCCGAAGGTTCAATTGTTTCAACATGTTTACCTGTCTTTCAAAAAGAAAATGTTGGATGTATGCACTGGGGACTCGTAAACGGCAAAACTCAAACTCATTTACATTGGGGTTGGAGACCTGGTATGGGCGAACCAAAAGTATGGCAACACGATCTTTTTAATAATGATCACACTGCTTATGACAAGAAGGAACTCATTCTGTTTCGAAAATACATAGGACAAAACATGAAGGAATAGTCGCTTAAATTTATAATTAAACGTTACAGCCAATATACAAGGGTGTATCTGTAAAAAGCATTAGAAAATTTAAAATTGAATAACAGTGGTTAGTCTCAGAATAAAAGACAAATATTCAAATATCTATGATATGAAAACGTCGTATTTCTTAGTAAAACAACTATTATTTTTCTGTCTTCTGGCTATTTTGATTTCATGTGGACAGATGGTAAACAGAGAAACTACCGCATCAGTAGCCCTGGAGGAGGTTGTACTCACAGCATCAGATACAGCCAGGCTGGATTGGTATTTCAACGCACATTTCGGGATGTTTATTCATTGGGGGGTGTATTCAGTACCTGCAAGAGGAGAATGGGTAATGAACAGGGAATTAATACCACTGGAAGAGTATAAGGGAAAATATGCAAAAAACTTTTTAGCAGAAAATTTCAGACCGGAAGAATGGGCTGACATTGCCAAAAAGGCCGGAATGAAATATGTCGTGCTGACTGCCAGGCACCATGATGGGTTTTGTTTATGGGATACAAAGACAGATGAATTTAATACAATGAATTACGGACCCAAGAAGGATCTAATCCGCCTCTATGTTGATGCCATCAGGGATGCGGGCTTAAAAGTAGGACTCTATTATTCCGTTGCAGACTGGCATCACCAGGACTATCCCGGATTTGCAAGGAACTGGCCGGGTGGATGGGAAAGCGAGGAAGCCCGTCTTCGTTTTGTGGAACACTATCACAGCCAGGTAAGGGAACTGATGACCAATTACGGAAAAATAGATATCCTCTGGTGGGATGGTTCCGCACCTGATGGCATGGAGGGAGAAAAAATCAATAAGGAAGTCTATGAGTTGCAGCCCGGAATTCTGATCAATAACAGGAATGACGAACCATATGACTTCAATACCAGTGAACAAAAAGTTGTTGCAGGAGTGGCAGGCAGGCCATGGGAAGCATGCATGACATTGAACGGGAACTGGGGGTATCATGCCACCGATAATTATTATAAAAGCCCGGAAGATGTCATTAAATTACTTCTTAGATGCACTTCAAAAGGTGGTAATCTATTATTGAATGTCGGTCCAAAATCTGATGGGACCATCCCGGCGGAATCAGTAAAGATACTTATGGATGTTGGTGATTGGCTGAAAAGGAACCATGAATTTCTTGACGGACCTGTCCAGCGGAACAGGATCGGGCAACACTGGAATAACTCGTTGATACCTACTGTCTTGGAAAATAAAGTATACCTACACTTTCTCAATGCCCCAACGGAAGATGAATTTTGCTATGCAGAAATTGGGAATAAGGTACTCTCTGTAAGTGTTTTGGAAACGGGTCAGCCCATTGAATTTGAGAAAAAGGGTCCCAGGTTGTTTCTGAAAAACCTCCCAGAATTTGATAAAAATACCATCACCACTGTGGTTGTCGAGGTAGAAGGGCAGCCCGATGAAGCGGTAAAATGGACTGAAGATTAATACGAAATGCAGTCCGCCATATGAAAAGATCTGTATAATTTAAAACTTATTATTATGAAATCGAGGAACATAATCTGCTTTGTGAGTCTTTTAATAGGCCTGACCTGCTCCCACATGGGATATTCCCAGAATAAAATATGGGATGAAACAGAAGAAAAGAAAATTGAACGTTTATCCTGGTGGCAGAATGCCAGATTTGGGATGTTTATTCATTGGGGATTGTATGCTCAGGCGGCCCGTCATGAATGGGTAAAAAAGAATGAAAGGATTTCTGAGGAAGATTATCAGAAGTATTTTGAAATGTTTAATCCCGATTTGTTCGATCCTGTTGAATGGGCTAAAAAAGCAAAAGCTGCAGGAATGAAATATGCCGTGATTACAACTAAACATCACGAAGGTTTCAATATGTTCAAGTCGGATTATACTGATTATAATATAATGAATACACCTTATGGGAAGGATATTATTAAGGAGTGGGTTGAAGCTTTCCGTTCCCAAGGCCTTGGGATAGGGTTCTACTATTCATTAATAGACTGGCACCATCCGGAGTATACCATCGATCGTGTTCATCCACAAAGTGCAAATAGCCAGGAAGAATACGATGAATTAAATAAAGACCGTGACATGAGTATTTATCGGGAATACCTGAAAAACCAGGTTAGTGAGATACTGACCAATTACGGGAAGATTGATATTCTCTGGCTCGATTTTTCTTTTCCAGGGGAATTTGGCAAAGATCGCGATGATTGGGGTTCCGTGGAATTACTGAAAATGGTTCGCGAACTTCAACCCGAAATTATTGTAAATGATCGTGCTGACCTGAAAGATTACTGGGGAGGCTGGGATTTTACAACTCCGGAACAATTCAAGGTTCAAAAATGGCCTGAAATCAACGGGGAAAGAATTCCCTGGGAAACCTGCCAGACATTTTCAGGTTCTTGGGGATATTATCGTGACGAACATACATGGAAGGACACAAAGCAATTGCTGGTACTTCTGATTGAATCAGTCAGTAAAGGTGGAAATTTGTTATTGAATGTCGGTCCCACGGCAAGAGGAACATTTGATCAACGTGCTGACAATGCTTTATCTGAAATGGGCAAATGGATGAAATACAACAGCCGTTCTATTTATGGATGCACACAGGCACCTGATGAATTTGCAGTACCGGATCATACCTTATTGACATACAACCCTGAATCCAACAGACTGTATATTCACCTTCTTGATTACCCAATGAAGAACTTTCTATTACAGGGGTTTGGAGACAAGATAAAGTATGCACAGTTTTTACACGATGCTTCTGAAGTAAAAATAGGAAAACCATACGGGCATTGGATCCAGCAGGAAACTGGTGAAAAGGATATTCATCTCTTGTTGCCAGTAAACAAACCTGCTGTTGAGATCCCGGTGCTGGAATTGTATTTAACAGATTAATTTGTTCAATAAATACTTAAGACATGTCTAATAAACTTATAGGTATAGGCGCTTAGGCATCCCATAAATTCCTACCTTTGTATCATGTACAAGGGTCTAAATTTTCACGGAGTGAATGCAATAGAATTCCCTAAGTGTTTCCAAAATGACGAAGCTTGTTATGAATACCTCAGCATTGCAAAATGGGATGGTGATTCGTTTAGTTGTAAGAAATGTGGGTACGATAAATACTGCCAAGGAAAAAAGCCATTCTCAAGAAGGTGCTTGCGTTGCAAGTATGATGAGAGCCCCACAGCTGGAACAGCATTGGATAAAGTAAAATTTCCGCTTCATTTAGCTTTCCATATTCTATTCAAAGTAAGTGTAAGAAAAAAAGACCTGTCAACTTTAGAATTATCAAGGGAGTTTGGAATTCGTCAGAAGACCTGTTGGGCATTCAAATGGAAAATACAGCAGGCTATGGAAAGTAGTGGCTTATACCCATTGTCAGGCGAGGTTCATGTCGATGATTGTATCATAGGTGGTCCAGAGGAGCAAAAAAGAGGCCGTAGCCATGGCGAGAAAAAATTTGTCGTTGTTGCCTTAGAAATAGTTAAAGATGGTGTGGGAAGGGCTTACGCGGAAGTTATATATGATTTTTCCGCAAAGTCATTCAGACCATTCTTTGAGAAGCATATCTCTAAAGATGCAGTAGTAAAGACAGATGAATGGACTGGATATAAACCCTTAAAGAAGGCCTATCCTAACCTGGTTCAGGTTCCTTCTGAATCAGGGAAAGGATTTCCTAATATTCATATCCATATAATGAACCTAAAAGGATGGCTCAGGGGAATACATCACCATTGCAGCGAAGAACATCTTCAAGGGTATCTAAATGAGTACCACTTTAGGTTTAACAGACGAAATAATGAAGAGGTATTGTTTAATTCCCTAGTGAAAAGGATGGTAAAAAATAGTGTAATCCGCTTAAACAAAAGGAAAGAGAGGGATGCCTAAGCGCCTATACCTATAAACTTATTATTATGAAACCGAGGAATTTAATTTGCTTTATCAGCCTTTTGATCTGCCTGACCTGCTCCTATATGGGTTATTCACAATATTCAAAGGATCAACCTGCTGGGGAAGGCCTTACTGCCGAACTTAAAATGCACGATGGAAGGTCGACTTTATTTATTAACGGAGAGCCACACGATGGGATCTTCTGTTCCACCAGGCCGGGAAATAAACAAAATTTTATCGATGCTGGCTTTGATATCTTCAATATCCTGGGAGGAGGTCATGGCTGGATCGCAGATGGTGTTTATGATTACCTGGAATCTGATGAGTACAGCATGGATAACAATATCGAAGCATTTTTGGCAGAAAAGCCTGATGCAAAAATTATCCCGAGACTGGGGTTTGCGTACCCGAGAAATTTCTGGTGGGCAGTACAGAATGTAGATCAGCAGGCTGTTCCGCATGGAAGAGACCTGGGCCGTAAGATGCCCTCCTACGCTTCGCTGAAATGGCGTGAAGAGGCTGGGGAAGCCTTGAGGAACATCGTAATGCATCTTGAAAAAAAATACGGTAATAGTATTATAGGTTACCTTCCTGGTTGCGGAAGCTGCGGGGAATGGTTCCAGTGGTATGCTTATACAGAGATAACGGACCGCTTCATTAATGGGTATCAGCTGGGTGACTACAGCCAGCCAATGCAGGAAGCTTATCGAGAATATGTTAAGAACAAATATAAAAACATTAAGGCTCTTAACACCGCCTATCAGACAGACCTGAAATCTTTCAGTGAGCTTGAGATACCAGATGTCGATCGGAGGCTGGGTGCCACTTATGGTGTCTTGCGGTCTGTAAAGGATGAGCAAGCTTTACTGGACTATTATGAGATTTTCAACCGGCAGGTCTCTGAAACCCTTGCTTATTTTGCCGGGATTATTAAGGAAGTTACGGAAAATAAGAAACTTGTGCTGGTTTTTTACGGTTATAACTGGGTTGAACAGCCAAGAGGCGGGGTTACACAAACAAGAAGTGGTCATGTCCATCTGGAAGAAGTGATCAATTGTCCGGATGTGGATTACATAGTAGCACCATATGAATATTCATTCAGACAACTTGAAGGGGTAATATCCGGACAGGGAGTTCCCGGCAGCGTTATCAGGAGAGGAAAGCAATACCTTCACGAGTTGGATGGATCTACCTACCTTAAATCATGCTGGCCCTCGGACCATCACAATCCAACTACACCTCTAGAAAGTGGTAATCTGCTGCGGCGGGATCTGACAAAAGCCCTGATGGAGGGAGGATCGGTCTGGTTCATGGATCTGGCAGGAGGAATGTATGACAGTCCAGAAATGGTTGAAGAACTCAGGAAGACCATAGAAATGGGGCGTAAGGTCTACTTCAAGGCCGGAATTAATAACCGTCAGGTGGCTGTTGTCCTCCAATCCCGGGATGGATTCTATTACAGGGAAAACGAGGCATTACGGGCACCTTTGATCCTCCAGTTCAAACAGTTTGAACTGGAACGGATGGGACTCGGATACGACGACCTGATGCTGGAAAATCTGAAATATCTTGATCCGGATGAAACAGCACAATATAAATTCTGGATATTCCCAAGCTCGGTTCATTTCACTGATGAAGAGTTTGAGCTTATCAAAAAGCATTGCATGCGCAACGGGAATTACATTCTCTGGTGTTATGCTCCCGGAGTCTTGTCTGAACGCGGCCTTGACCTGGAGCGCATGGAAGAAATTTCCGGGTTCAGGTGCAACTATACCATGGAGCCGGGTGAACTGGCTGTAAGGACGATTGAAAGTGAGCATCCGATCCTCAAAGGCCGAAATTCACCAATAATATACGGTACCTACGGTGAGTTATCACCCGATCATATAAACTATCACTCTTCACTGAGGCATTATCCCGGATCTGATGTTGGTTTCAGTGTAGCACCAAGGTTTTACATCGAAGAAGCCGATGCTGTATTGGGACATATACTTGATATTGATGGACAACCCGGGGGATTAGGAATTAAGGACATGGGGGGCTGGGTCTCTGTCTACAGCGCTGCCCCGCTTGTTCCAAAGCATATTCTACGGAACATTGCCAGAGAAGCAGGATGCCATGTATACACCGATTTCCTGGGACAGACATACCAGAGTAAAAATTTTGTTGGATTCTTTGCGCATGAAACAGGCAGATGCCAAATACAATTGCCTTACCGGTCAAAAATTGTGGATGTCTACAATGACATGGCGGTTGCTGAAGACGCTGACGTTATCGATATAGGTCTAAGTGTCAACGATGCAGTTTTATTCCAATATGAACCGGTTGATCCGTAGTATCTCCCAGGTGGTGAAAGATATACACTAATATAATGTGAGTTCGACATAAGAAAAAATGAGAACAGACCGCAACGAAGGAGATGAAAAGTATCCTAAGATCAAAGAAATTATAGAAAAACATTGGAATCGGTAACTTCTTAAATGAAGGCCTAATACGTTAAGTAATAAAAAAGAGCATGCCATGAAAAATCAGAGAATGATCTTAACCTCAATGGGGTTTGTCGCTATTAGCTTCATTATCCTGATCTTTTCCTGCACAGAAAGATCTGTTATCCTCTTCGATTTTAACCAGGATTTTGATATCAGTAAGGTTGAAAGAAGCGAAGGTATGAAAATCTCTCTCACCGATGAGAAAGCCTTGCGACTTGAAAATGCAACAGTAAG
>JADHVS010000227.1 GCA_016783865.1 Bacteroidales bacterium | reverse complement strand
TGTACCAAATATGCCCTGCCTGAGTTGCTGAAAACCCATGGATCTCTGGCAGGTGTATCATCTGTAGCCGGTTACAAGGGCCTTCCCGGCCGGGCAGGCTATTCGGCCTCCAAATTTGCTCTTCAGGGATTCCTTGAAGTGGTTCGGATCGAGAACAGGAAAAAGGGCCTTCATGTCCTGATTGCCTGTCCTGGGTTTACCAACTCCAATATCAGAAATACAGCCCTGGCCAAGGATGGAACCGCACAGGGGGAATCACCACTCAACGAAGCGAAACTGATGCCGGCCGAAGAGGTAGCCAAACACATCTGCCATGCCATCGAAACCCGGAAACACCGGCTTACCCTGACCACCCAGGGCAAAATGACCGTTCTGTTGAACAAATTCTTTCCGAAGTTCATGGATAAAATGGTCTATAATCACATGGCGAAAGAGCCGGACTCACCCTTCACGTGATTTACGATTGAGTCGATTTTCGATTTACGAATGTAAATAGTTTTCCTAAAATAAACTTGCCTGGAATTTTGCGCTAGGTTCGGCAAACACAACTTCCCCAGACATTCATCAAAAATAGCGTCCGACCGAGTAATTTGCACACCATTCCTCTTTTACGATCCACCTCACACACAACATCATACACATCGATTTTGCAAATTTATTACGGAAAACCGCAAGTGACTGATTGTTAATATCTTTTTAATGTTATCATTGATTTTTTTTGTACCTTACACCACTTCAAAACGTTTGCGATAAACCTTTCCAAAATCCGCCAGTCATGAAAGCATTTATTCAATCATTCCTTGCGATGATCATCTTTATTTGCAGCGCATTAGAGGGTAACGCACAAGTGATCACGATCAACCAGACCTATTCTTCTGATACCATTCTCACACCATTTTCAGGATCAACGCCCGTATATTCATTAAAAATGTCAGGGGGGGAGTAAACTTACTCAGCGACTCCAGCCTGGTACGAGTGGTACTGATTGACACATACGGGAATCATTATATGGTTTTTGAATGCTATCCCTTGATCACAGTTGAAAATGCCTTTGATACTCTTCATGCGTCCGATGAAACCACCTTTCTGGACGGTGTGATCTGTGATTCACTCCGGATCGATATCATCAGCGCCTTTCTGGATCTGGACAGCCTGAAGCTGGACACAACCTATATCTCTCATGCAACGGAACTTCAAGCCCAGGCTAAATGGGAACATGATTCGGTGAAGATCAATATCATGAATCAACGGATTGTGGAGGAGCAGATGTACTGGAGAGCAGGTCGAACTGGGATTGTTGAGAAATATTTTTATGAGAAAGAGATATTATTTGGCGTGAAATTCAATATACTGGGTTTTGACTATTATAAAGGTGGCGTATATGAAATGATTAATAAAAGAGTATATATACCGGATATTACTGACCTTGTCGGAGAATTTGACTGGAGGAACCGGCATGGCGCGAACAATGAAAATTCACCATATTACGATGGAGATGAAAATATTGTCGACAACAGAACGGGTTGGATAACACCCATTGTCGATCAGCATAATTGTTATTCATGTTGGTTTTTTTCAGCTGTAGCTGCAACAGAGGCTTATATAAATTTGTATTTCAATTCCAATGATGAAGGAGCGACATATACTCATCAACTGGATCTGGACTTATCTGAACTCGAGGTGATGAGATGTTTAGGGCCATATAATCTCGGGCTTAATTGCCTGTCACCAGGGAATCATCTGTCATCTTTCAATGAAATGAAGAATGATGGCGTCCATGATGATGATTGTTTTAGCTATGAATACTATTACGGATCAGGTCAAACAACGTACAATCCTCCTTGTTCATTATGTTACAATCCAACAGAATACATCAAGATATCTGATTTCTCCTCTTTATCTTTTAATAATAATGATGATATCAAACGCGCTTTGATTAAAATGGGTCCACTTTCATGTCATATCCCTTATATGTGGCATTTTATGTTATTGGTCGGGTATAAAACAGCGAAATTAGGGGATACTGTTTATCATGGAACGGGCGCAGGTGACCCAGATATTGTCTTGGACGAGGTTTGTCCATTTCTTGAAAGTACGGAATGGATTTTTAAAAATAGCAGCTGGGGAGGATCACAATTTTACTCAATATCCGGTATAAATTATACAGAATTCGGGGATATTATCTATTTACATGGGTCAATCTTTAGAGAGATTCCGATTGAGATATTATGCAGCGACGAAGATGAAGACGGCTATTATTGGTGGGGGATACATAGGGATGCCGGTGGAAATCAAATTGATCCATTTGATTGTGGATGTCCGTACGGAGTGATCAAGGACCAGGAAGACTGCAACGATTGGAACAAATATGAAGGGTATTACGATGAGGATTACGGTTGCCTTGAAAATTGCAATTATGACCCTAATAATCCGGAAATTATTTATTCCTCTCCTATAGCCCACTGGGAAACCGACCGACATTTCAACCGCGATTTAATAATTAAGGATGGCGCTACAGTGACTGTTTTGGGAGCAACGTTATGGATGGGGCCGGATGCAAAAATCATTATTGAAAGGGGAGGGAAACTTATCATGGCCCCAAAAGTACATGGTGGGGACAATTACTTTCCTAGGATCACAGCCGGATGCGGAGAATTTTGGCAGGGGATTGAGGTATGGGGTAATTCAAATGAAACCCAATTAGGGGATCAGGGTGTTCTGGAACTCGATCATGCAACGATCGAAAAGATGAGCCTGGGAATTCGGAATTTTAAACCCGACTGGAATGAAGGATCTGGTTGGGCAACCTACCCCGGATATTCCGGAGGAATAATCCAGGGTAGGCATTCGACATTCAGGGATAACAAACAGGCCGTCGTGTTTGCACCGTACACGATCGATGACTGTGCAAGCTATTTTATTGCCGATACTTTTGAAACCCATGGCCTATTGCTTGACGGGAGCTATGCTCAATATTTTGTTGTTGTAAATGGGACACATGGAGAAAATTTCGGGTTTTCGAATTGTACTTTCCGTGAAAACGGATCTCCAAAAAGAAAAACTATAGGGATCTACGCCTATAACTCAGAGTTCTCATTTGATGGAGGGAATCCGGATCCTTTGAATCCGAATCAAGAGAATTTTATTGGCCTTAATTACGGGATTTATGCTTTCGGCAACTGGTATAATCCTGATTATCAGATTGAAATTACAAATTCCTGGTTTGAGAGTAATAGAAGAGGAATCTATCTGAGTGGAATAACATATGAGAGGATTCGAAATAATGCTTTCCAGATACCCAATGTAACCGGGGATACCTGTTATGGACTCTATCTTGATCATTCCACCCAATGGAATATGATCACCGAAAATGTGTTTCAGAAACCGGGTATGCAGGGGCAACGGGGGCATATCGGCATTTATGTGTATTATTGCGGAGGGGATCCCAAGCAGATCTATAAAAATTCCTTCCAGGATCTCGATTATGGCACAATAGCGTTTGGCGCCAACAGAGACGACGAAGGGGAAGGGTTGGTTTACAGATGTAACGATTTTTCGGATTGCCTGAATGATATGGTGATCCTTGAGGAACCCGAATATCCTGAAGGAGGGATCAATGAGACCCGTATGGGCATCGCGTATCATCAGGGAACCCTGGATAATCCGGCAGGGAATACATTTACCGCCCAAAACATTTGTGATTATAATATTTTTAATGGTGCTGAGAATAATATCAGATATGTTGTGCCTTCAGATTATTTAGATTATCCAAATTATTACCCCTTTAATGTAAACAGTCCGGTTAAGGTTTATCGAGAGACAGGATTGATAGCCGTTTCAGAGATTAATTGTGATCCATTAGAATTAGATTATGGAAGAGATAGCCTTTATGAAACAAGACAGGAATTGAATGAAGAAATTGACAGTCTGACACTGGAACTGAATTTACTTGTAGACGGGGGAAATACCGCGGCTTTAAATACCACAGTTATTACAAGCATACCTCCGCAAGCATTGCAGGTTTATGACGAATTAATGCTTAAGTCCCCAAGCTTGTCTGATTCGGTGATGAATTCGTCGATTCTGAAAGAGGAGGTATTGAATAACGCTTTCCTCCGGGATATTCTGGTCGCCAATCCTCAGGCGGCCAAACAGGATTCGCTGATGGATAAACTGGATGAACGCTTAGTGCCAATGCCTGATACCATGAAGGCAGAGATCATGGAGGGGATTTATTTCTTGTCAGCAAAAGAGATATTGGAAGCCACTATTCAGGAAAAGCATTCAATGGAAAGGCATATATTCGGCAGACTGATCTTCTCTCTTTGTCATGATTCCCTGGTCAATGATCCGCTTGACAGTCTGAAGGTTCTGTTCACCAACGATGAATCGTTATCATCGAAATACCTGCTTGCATTTATATTTTTAAAATCAGGCATGATCACAGGCGTTGACTCTGTCTTGACTTCAATTCCATCAGTCTTCATCTTGGATAACTTAGAACAGGAAATTCACCAGGGATATCTTGATCTTTTCAATGTATTAACCCAGCTCGATTCCGGGAATATTTTTCCATGGTACCTGAATAGCACACAAACGCTCATGCTGGAAGAACTGGCGCAAAACGACACAATTCTGCCCGGTGTTTTGGCGCGGAATTTACTGCAGGCCGCCGGTAAGTTGACCTTTTCGGAACAGATCATACTTCCATTCGATTCATTGAAGAGTATTGGCGCTGGGGAACAACTACATGATCAGGCTCAAAAGAAATGTGCGGACAAGCATTGGGTGAAAGTTTATCCTAATCCGGCAAGAGACTATTATGTTATTGAATATATGTTTTATTCTTCAGGAGATACTTATGGTCTTTCAAACAAAGAGATAGAGATCTATTCACTATCCGGTGTTCGGATTGTCAGACTTCCGGTCACACACTATTATAATCAGCTTGTCATTCGATGTGAATCCTATTCATCCGGGATTTATCTTTGTTCTTTGAGAACTAATGGAAGAACAGTAGCAACCACTAAATTTATCATTACTCAATGAGCCGCTTGTCAATGAATATTAAGGCAATTGCTATATTAGTATTTGTTCTTTCAGGAATAAATAACCTTCCTTGTTTCGCCCAAAAGAATGAGATCTGGCAGAGAACCTATGGGATTCCTGATCGGTTTGATATAATCTATTCAGCGAAATCATCATATGACCATGGATATGTAGTGGGTATAAATGCAAGCTCTGAAACACCGAATGATTATTTTATTTGGTTAGTTAAAACAGACATCAACGGAAACATTTTATGGTCAAAGTCCTTATATAATGCTGATATATTAATTTATTTAGCTTCTTTTGACATTGATGAAAATGGAGAAATAATACTCACTGGACAAATAAATCAATATGATGAGTGGGGTGATGTTTTCATTATGCGTTTAAATGCCTGTGGAGAGAAGGTGTGGTGTAAAGTAATCCGGTATTTCAATATGAACTATGGATACAGGGTTAAGATTAAGCCGGATGGGAATTATGCACTGTATACCAGGTATGCAGCCCCGCAAGGATATAAAGCTGATAAGCTGTGGATAATTGATACCGCAGGAAATAACCTATCAAGTTTTTATATTGTTCCCCCCGGCACACATCCGAATATCGGCGATCCGCTTGTGGAAGACTTTATTATAACCAGTGATCAGGGTTATCTCTTTTCCGGAAGTTGTTATTTCCCCTTAGACACACTGAATCCAACTATGTGGCGCCTGCAGCATATGCTTGTGAAAGTCGATAGTCTTGGGAATGGCCAATGGATCAGACCTCTTTATCTTGATACCAATCATGAAGGAGTAATCCCGAATACCATAGAATATCTTGATAAGTATTTTGCTGTAGGATATGATTATATTTTATCAAAACAAAGATCAAGTACTTTTGTTCATTTTTCGGCATATAACGGAAAGTTTGATTTTTCCGGGAACTTATTGTATGAAACGACTCTCCAAACTGATACTATTGTCAATATGTTGTTGGGCCTAAAAACAACGGCAGATGGCGCACTTATTCAAGCAGCAAAGATTTCTCATAATTTAACAGGCGGTCCTCCAAGAGTTTTAGGGCTTTTTAAGACGGATACGGCTTTTAATGTTCTTGTTTCTTTAGAAAATGATACGGGTTCGGTATACAATGAATGTATCACCTCATCGATTGACGGGAAGTTTTTGATCACAGGCTATTGCCCCCCGGAGTCCTCCTACACTGAGGTGGATGGATTGGCGATAAAAGTCAACAGCGACCTCCAGTATGATTCGCTGTATTCATTTCCCTTTGTATACGATAGTTTATGTCCCTTCCCCATCCTCACCGATACCATCGATTGCGATTGCGATATCATCACGGGATATGGCGAACCGGCCGGAACTGAAGAGCGATACCGGTTGCATATCTTCCCTAATCCGGCCGCAGAGAAAGTGCAGGTCAGATTGAAGGATGTAATAGGAGGAAACGCAATCGGAGGCGGGAAGCTGATCCTGTATGATCTGTTCGGGAGGAAGATCCTGACAAGGGATTTCAGGAAAGAGACTGAAGTGGATGTATCGGCGCTGTATGCTGGGATTTACCTGCTGGCGGTGGAACGAAAAGGCCGGATTCTGGCAAGGGAGAAACTGGTTGTTCTTTAAAATATGAAATAACCACCACAATAAGCACATAGTTCACATTAGATCTACTGTGTTCTACTGTGTCTAATGTGGTAAATTTTGATACCTATGAGGATCAGTATATTGTTTATTCTTTTGCTGCCTGCATCACTTGAGGCACAGGATTATAACACGCCATTCGTTAAATTTGATAGGGGATCAATCCTGTATTACCTCCCTTCCGGAAGCGCTTACCCCTTGCTATTGCCTGCCAGCAAACAGGGCTTTGTCCATATTCTTAGAACCCCGGGATTC
>JADHVS010000226.1 GCA_016783865.1 Bacteroidales bacterium | reverse complement strand
ATTGAAGAAGTTCACGGTCCTTATAAACCTGTAAACGTGAATTGGCTGCAATGACCTTTGGCCTGATCCCTTCCGCTTTCATGCTAGTCAAAACTGCCATGGCTCTTTTCCTTTTACTTTCACATTCTCCCACCACAACATGATCAGCATATTCAACGGCTTCGTGAGGCAATGCGGAAACATGAACCCCTCCCATGATGATTTTCCTGCCGGGAAACAGCCTCGCAATTTCATAAGCTCTCCTGGAAGAGGGGGTGATGCTTGAAATCAGGATTATTTCCTCATTCATCTTATCCGGGTCAATCTCATTCTGAAGATCATTGTATATTCTGACCGTATGACCGGCATTTTTTAAAATCGTAGCGATAAGTAAAACAGCAGGAGAGATGAAAATATTACTCCATTCTGCCGTCCTGATCTTAGCAAAGAAACCTGAATATCCACGGTGTGATGCATAAACATTTGCAAGGGTATTGATTACCGCAATTGTTTTACTCCCTATGTTCATAAAATTAGCGTTTTCATGATATCATAACATCAGGTAATTCCCGGAACAACCCGGTTCCGTATATGTTGACGGTAATTGTAATTGGTTACAAAAAGTCCTGCGATAATAAGCGGATTCTGCCCGGGAATATTCCGTGACATGCGACGGAATATATTTTTTCGTGTAAATAAATCCTCATAGAGCTTCCAATAGCCTCTTTGTAATTCTCCGGGAGTCATATTCCTGGGCTGGAAAACCACATTGCCGCCTGTATATTTACTTAAATCCCGGTTAATGATCCTGTTCTCTTCCTCCAATGAATCATAGGCTGGTGTTCCTGGTATGGGGGTAAAGATCATTATTCGCGGGATAGGTACATGACTCTCCATGATAAAGTCAAAAACATGGCGGAACGTATCAACAGTATCATAATCCAATCCCATCATCATAGAGGTAGACACCATAATTCCATTTTTCCTGAGCGCCTCGATGGCTTCTATATATTTATCAGGGTTGTTCCATGTTTTATGGAGCTCTTTAAGATTATTATTATCCAGTGATTCAATACCGACTGATAATAGAACAGAACCTACATATATTGGGACACCCCCTTGTCGCCTGGATACTTCGCATAAACCCCATCTTCTTCGCATTCAACAGGTCAAATCTTGGCGTCGGCAAAGTCGCCATATCAGGCGGATGCTCTGCCTTATATCTCCTTTTCATAGTCCCTTTCCGGAAATCTTCAAGTAAAACAGGCCATATTTCTTCAGCCTCTCCGATCACAATGGTATCTGCGTGCTCAAGGGTACTTTCAGGATTCACGGGAATCAAAATTGGTTTTTACGGCACGCAGGAGACTTTTTTGCGGAAAATCCAAAATCACGGCGAAGGATGAGTCAGCATTAGTAAAAATTGCAAATGCAGAATAAATAAGACCGCTTTTCAAGGATTTCGTAGGTGGTTCGAGGATGCCGTGGTGAATTGGTGATTTTGTATCTTTAGCAAAAATTTTCCCTAATCGCTATTCGCTAATCC
Source organism: Bacteroidales bacterium (assembly GCA_016783865.1). The sequence continues at coordinate 5,442 of JADHVS010000226.1, read as the reverse complement.
CTAATCACTTTATCATGAAAGAACTTTACGAAAAAAATAAACTGTTCTTCGTCATTTTATTAGTTGTGGCTGTTGGCTTCCTGGTCTGGTATTTTTCGAACATTTTCAGCTACATACTGATCGCTGCGGTGGTGAGCCTGATTGGCAGTCCGCTGGTCAGGTTGTTCGGCAGGATCCGCATCGGACGGTTTCATTTTCCTCACATCCTGGGTGTCATCCTGACCCTTATCATTCTGCTGGCGCTCTTTGTGGGATTTTTCAGTTTCTTTATTCCGCTGATCATTACTGAAGCCCAGCTTATCTCTTCGATCGATGTACCCCAGCTCACGCACTATTATGAAAACGAGATCATCTGGGTTGAACGTCAACTGATCGAATTCGGGATCATAAAAAAAGAGGTCAGTATTCTTACAGCCCTGCAGGATACGGCCATGAAATTCATGAACGTTGATATGTTCTCCACCCTGGTCACGGATATTTTCACCTTCACCGGCACCTTCTTTTTTAATCTCTTTTCGGTTTTGTTCATCTCCTTCTTTTTCCTGAACGACCCGGAGATGGGCAGAAAGATTGTCTTTGCCATTGTGCCGGATAAATACACCGACCAGACAACACGTGTCCTTGATAAGAGCAGTCATTTGCTGACCCGCTATTTTGTTGGGTTGTTCCTGGATGTGATTGCCATGATTATCTCCTATTCGATCGGGCTCAGCATCATCGGGATCCAGGGGGCCCTGGTCATTGCCTTTTTTGCAGGCATCATCAACATCATCCCCTATCTCGGGCCCCTGATTGCCACCTCCATGGGTGTCATCCTGGGCGTGACCAGCATGATCAGCATCGGTCATTACGGGATGATCGGGCACATCGCCCTGTTGATCATCCTGGTTTTTCTCATTGTGATCGTGATAGACAACGTTGTTTATCAACCACTGATCTATGGCAAGAGCGTAAGAGCACATCCGATCGAGATTTTTCTTGTGATCATCGCAGCCGGCAGTATAGGAGGGATCATCGGAATGATCATTGCTGTGCCCACCTATACATTCCTCCGGATTGTCGCGAAAGAGTTTTTAAGCCAGTTTAAGGTGGTCAGGTCACTTACAAACAAGCTCTGAGGTTGTTCCTGAATTTTTTTGTTTATTTTTATCCCTGATATATGAAAGAACTTTACCAGAAAAACAAATTGTTTTTCATCATCCTGTTTATTGCCCTTGCCGGATTTCTTCTCTGGTATTTTTCCAATATTGTGACGATCCTGCTGATCTCCCTGATCGTCTTCATCATCGGGTCTCCCCTGACAGCGATCCTTGACCGGATCAAACTGGGAAAGCGATCGTTTCCTCACATCCTCAGTACCATCATTACCTTGTTGCTGATCATCGTGGTATTTTTCTCCCTCTGCAGTTTCTTCATCCCCCTGATCATCCAGGAAGCACGAATGATCTCCGCCATCGATATGGACAAATTCATGGCCTATTACCAGCCACAGATTGATGGTTTGCAGAATCTCCTGGTCGATTTCGGCGTGATGCCTCATGAGGTATCGGTAACAACCTTCATTGAAAAGAAGCTATTCAACATTGTCAATTTCGGATTCTTCTCCACCGTGGTAAAGGATATTTTTTCCTTCACCGGCAAATTCTTTTTCGACACCTTTTCGGTCATCTTTATCTCCTTCTTTTTTCTCTATGACAAGACCATGATCAGGCGTGTGGTGTTGTTACTGGTGAATCCAAAATATGAGGAGCAAACCATCCATGTACTTGATAAAGCCAAACGTCTTCTTTCCCGTTACTACATCGGGCTGCTGGTCAATATCATGGTCATGGTTACCCTGTATACCATTGGATTGCTTATCATCGGGGTAAAAGGGGCGTTGGTGATCGGCCTCTTTGGCGGGATTGTGCACATTATTCCCTACCTGGGGCCGGTGATGGCCACCCTGATGGGAGTGGTGCTTGGCGTTACCGGTGTGGTAAGTATAGGCGACTATTCGATGATGGGCATTACTGCATTGCGAATCATCCTGGTATACATTACCGTGATCCTGATTGATGTGATCGTGCTCGAGCCCATGATCTATGGAAAAAGTGTCAAGGCCCATCCCATTGAGATCTTCCTGGTCATCATCGCGGCCGGAAGTCTGGGCGGAATCCCTGCCATGATCATTGCCGTACCCTCGTATACCTTTATCCGCATCCTCCTGAAAGAGTTCCTGAGTCAGTTCCAGATGGTTAGAAGCCTGACCGGGCACATGTGATTTGTATCAAATGGGGCCGATTCCGGATTTATGTTGTTATCTTTGCAAAAAACTGGTATCATGGCAAAAAGCAATACATCCAAAATGCTCTTCGCGGGTATCCTGGGTCTGGCAGCAGGGGTAGCCGTCGGGTTGCTCCTGGCTCCGGAGAGTGGAACCCAAACCCGGAAGAAACTGAAAAAAAAGCTCAGGGAGGTATCGGAGAATTTCCAGGAGGAGTTCTCCGATGAGATTGAGAAACTGAAATCCGTTCTCCAACCTGATGATGAGGAGGAGCCTGAACAACCTGTAAGGAAAAAGAAACCAAAACCGAAAACATGATGATGGAAGCACGGAAAATTTCAGATGATTTCTCCTCCCTCTCCGGCAATGTGAAAGGGTACATCCGGTTAAAACTGGAGCTTTATAAACTGATGGCTGTTGAAGGGGCTGCTCAGCTCATCTCTTCAATCATGATCAGCCTGGTGGTGCTTCTGCTTTCCATCTTTCTCCTATTTTTTCTGGCGCTGGCATTCGTTTACTGGTATGGCGAAGAATTTGGTCACATGTATGTAGGCGCACTGATTGTTGTGGGCTTTTATCTTGCGGCTGCAGTGGTAGTTTATATATTCCGTGACCAGATCTTTATCAACCCTTTAATTACCAGGCTAACCACCTTTACGCAGGAGGAGGAGAGCGATGAAGAGCAGTAATTATCACCGGGAAAGAAGGGCTCCGCTTCGCACTATGAAGGAGCTCCGGGCCGAAAAATTCAGGTTACAGCGAGAGATCATTCAGACCGAAGAGGGCATTAAAAAAGATTACCGCCACCTTGTGGATGCCCTGACGTTCCGAAATATCATCAATACCCTCGCGGAAGAGATCGTAGCCACAAACCTGATCGTTTCACAGGCCTACTCCATCATAAGCCCGTTGTTCAAGCGGAAGAAGAAGAAAAAGAAGGACGAAGGACGAAGGACGAGGGACGAAGGACGTGAGACGTGAGACGTGAGACGTAAGACGTTTTTCCGGGTTGTTAATTTTATAAAGCTTCTTTCTAGCTTTTTTTTATCGATCCTTTTACGCAAACCGATCCACTGTGGATATCCGGTATTTGTTTCCATCGAACCCACGAACCACTGCAACCTTCGGTGTCCGGAATGTCCGACGGGACAGTCGGGCCTTACCCGGGCCACGGGGACCCTCATGCAGCAGGATTTCGTGCGGTTCATCGATCAGCTATCCCCGCGACTGGCTTATCTTACCCTCTATTTCCAGGGGGAACCATACCTCAACAAAGATATTTTTGGGTTTATTTCCTATGCCCGGACCAGGAATATGTATGTGTGGACATCCACCAACGGACACTTCCTCTCCGATGAGAACATCCGGAGAACCATTGATTCGGGGCTCAACAAACTGATCATCTCGCTGGATGGAACCGATCAAACAGCTTATGAACAGTACCGGATAGGAGGATCACTGGAAACGGTGACCGAAGGTATCAGGAATTTCGTTTGGATCCGGAAAGAGATGGGCGCTCATAAACCAATATTGGAAATTCAGTTCCTGGTATTGAAGTCGAACCAGCATCAGATAGAAGAAATTAGGAAATTAGGAAAATCGTTGGGTGTTGACAGGACGGTATTGAAAACAGCACAGTTTTATGATTTTGAGCAGGGGAGCGCGCTGATGCCGGAAGATGGGAAGTGGACGCGTTACAAGCGGACGAGCGGACAGGCGGACAAGCGGACAAAAGGGCACAGAGTCACAGAGTCACAGAGTCACCAGTCACGGGTCACGGGTCACGAATTCATTCTCAAGAATCCGCTTCCCAACCGTTGCTTCCGCATGTGGAGCGGTTGTGTGATTACCTGGGACGGGAAGGTGGTGCCGTGTTGTTTTGATAAGGATGCCGGTCATTGTATGGGAGATCTCAAAGAGCAATCGTTTCAGGAGATCTGGCGAGGGAAGAAATACCGGGAGTTCAGGAAAAAGATTTTTTCGGAAAGAAAATCGGTTGGAATTTGCAGGAACTGCAGTCAAAGGTGGTGAGGAACCGATTGACGATTATGCATAAACTTGCATTTAATCCGTATATTTGAAATTGAAATACCTTTCTTATGACTCCACGTCCTGTTTTTCTTCTTTTTTTGCTTTTATGTAATCCCTTTGTTTTTTCTCAAAATGAGATCAGTATTGCAACCGGTGAAGCGCAGGTTGACTGGACTGCAGATAAATCTGAACTTCAGGTGAAAAAAGAGGCTGAGGATGAAGCAACTATAAATGCCCTTGAAAGAGCTTTTGGCCGGATTATCATTCAGGGGAATTCAACGTATCTTAAAAATCTCAACACCGGCGAGCTGGTTGAAACCACTACGGTATTCAATTCAATTGCAAACTCCAATGTGAAAGGAGATGTGGTGGAGGTCTTGAATGTTCGCTTTGAAGAAAAAGAGGGGTTCGCTGTTTTGGAAGGGAAAAAAAGTAAAATCCGGGCGATGAAGTGTTTTATCCGGTTAAAGGCAAAACCGGTTACCGAAGAGACTCCCGACTTTGAGGCGTATACGCTGGATTGTCCCGATCCCAGATGCATAAATACCGCTTTTTCAGATAATGACCCCTTCTTTCTTGCTTTTAAATCACCCTCTCCCGGATATCTATCGGTGTTCCTGGACGATGGAAAAAGATGTCAGGAGCTACTCCCCTATCGACGTATGCCGGACCGGTTTCAGGATGGCATTCCCATTACTGCCGGAACGGAGTATCTCTTCTTCAGCAAGAAACCGGAATTTACGTCAGAAGGTTTAAAAGAATATACCGACGAATATTTCCTTCGATCCGAAAGCCCGATGGATCAGGTACGGATATTTATCGTTTTTTCGTCCACCCCGTTACGCAACCTGGTCATGGGTGAAGGAGACCGGAATGAGTTGCTGAAGGATTCCGAACAATCGCAGGGATATAAACTTCCGAAAGAAACTTCGTCGGAAGATTTTCAGCGGTGGCTGATCAACACTCAGGGCAGAAAAAAAGACTTGCGGGTGACGCGGGTGGATATTACGATTGCAAAACCTTGAGATCTATATTTTTGCCCTGCAGGAAAAACACTTCAGAGCAACCCCGCGTTTTTCAGGATTTCTGCCAGTTTCGGCTGGGTTTTTGCAAAGTCGTGCAATGCAGATTTGATCTTCTCTTCC
>JADHVS010000225.1 GCA_016783865.1 Bacteroidales bacterium | reverse complement strand
ATCCGGTTTCAACTATGCCGCCGGACGAATAGAAAGGAATCAGCGAAAGTACGAATTGAAACGAAAAAATTTTAACGAGTACTCATTGCTTCAAACTGGATAAGAAAGTCGATCTACTAAAGAAAAAAACCTATGCCCGTTGCTAACATGCACCTAAAGCCAATGCTACGTACTACCGGGATCGCCAAGGCGCTCCCAAAATCTACCGCACTGGCCATAGCTGCCAACCATTATGCCCAAACCATATGATTATGATAAATGTGAAAAAGTAGCTATCTTTGTTAAAAACAGACATTATGAATCTTTCGGCTGAAAAATTGAATATTATCCAACGGATCTGCGAGTTGCAGGATTCTGATCTTCTTGATCTTGTGAAAAATATTATCGATTTACCTGCAAAATCAAAAGCTGATTGGTGGGATTCTATCTCGGATATTGAAAAGCAATCAATAGACAAAGGACTTTCTCAAGTTGATGAAGGACAAACCACTTCTCATCACATAGTACGAAAAAAATATGAAAAGTGGCTTAAAGATTGAATGGTCTCTTAAAGCTGTTCAAAATCTAGAAGATATAATCATATATCTGGAGAAGAACTGGACTCAAAAGGAGATATCAAAATTCATCACGAAATTTGAGAAGCAACTTGCCGTCATATCTACCTTCCCTTTCGCTTATCCTATATCACAGAAGAAAAACATTCATAGATGTGTTATGTCGAAGAATGTTACCATCTATTATATCATTCGAAATGATACTGTCTTTTTGTTATCCATTTTTGATACCCGGCAAGATCCCAAAAAGGGAAAAATCTAATATGGTCTGGGCATAACAAGCCGCTATGATGCCAGGCGAGGATATATGAGGTAGCAAGCTGATTACAAGTGATTTACTGTGAATGAGAATCAAAAATATTCCCAGCCTAACCTCCGCCCGGCACATAGCGGCCACCCGTTAACACCATCATTAATCTTATGATAACATATCATCTGCATTTGTCGTAACTTTGTAAAAAAAGAGACTATGCTTACAAAAGAAAAAATCATTGCCGGCATTCAAAAACTTCCCGATAACGCCACAATCGATGAAGTTTTAGATCATATTCTCCTGCTTGAAAAAATTGAAAAGGGTATTGATCAGGCAGATAAAGGTAAGGTTCTGGCTGAAGAGGACGTTGATCAAAGAATCAACAAATGGCTAGAATAGTTTGGACAATCCAAGCAGTTGAGGATCTTGAAAATATTTTCGATTACATTTCAAAGGATTCTCTTAAATATGCTCAGATTCAAATTATTAGAATCCAGAGTATAGTTAAGATTCTAAAAAAACAGCCAAGGTCAGGAAGAGTCGTACCTGAAATTGGGAATGAAAAAATCCGCGAGCTTATCCTTGGCAACTACAGAATAATCTATAGACTTCCGTCTGAAAAAACCGTTGAGATTCTTACTATTCATCATTCTTCCAGGCTTTTGGCCCTGGATTAATGTTGGTGTTAACAAGCCGTCAGCCTCCAGGCTTACATAGGTGATCCAAAGCGAGCGATACAGTGTTTCACAAATGAAGAAACGAATACCAAAAGAAACCCAAGTAATATCAGCCCGGCGGCTGCCGGCGGGCCGTTATGGGAAAAGGTGCGATTTTTTATAAAGGCTGGGAATCGATTTAAAAATATGTTAACTTTGTTCATCTAACGGAGGCAAAAAATGGAATTATCCAGCTTCATATCCGGATTCGAAAACTTCCCAACACATATTCAGCGTCAATTGATTGAATATGCTGAATATTTAATGGCTAAATATCAATCTGAGAAGAAGGCTCAGAAGAACGGGAAGAAGTTTTCCTTTTCATGGGAAAACGGATTAAAAGAAATGAAGAAAGAATACACATCTGTTGATTTACAACATAAGATAAATGACCTTCGTTAATGGCCACCCTTTTTGATACCAATATCTTTCTTGAGGTTCTTCTAGGGCAGGAAAAGAAAAAGACATGTAAGGATCAATTGAACGAAAGTATTGACAGTCTTTTCCTTTCTGATTTTTCATTACATTCCATAGGTGTTATTTTACTCAAGCAGGGAAAACATAAAGTTTTTGAAGCATTTGTTGAAGATATATTAAGCCATTCAACAATCGTTTCACTGGCTAAAGAGCGATACAACCAAGTCGCAAAACTTTCAAAAGAATACACGCTCGATTTTGATGATGCTTACCAAGTTGCTATTGCTCAAGAGTATAATTTAAAAATAGCTACCATGGATCGCGATTTTAAGAAAGTAGCAGGCATCATTCATATCGATATTATTTAATCGCACCCATCCCATAACAAGCCGTCAACCTCCAGGCCTGCACCAGTGATCCAAAGCAAGCGATATTGAGATAAGCAAATGAAGAAACGAACACAAATAGAAAACCAAGTAACATCGGCCCGGCGGTTGTCGGCAGGCCGTTGAGGCACATGCTAAAAAGACAATTGACACATTGAACAATTACCTCATAATTCAGACGATTCAGGAGATCCAAAGTACTTCTGACAAATTATTTATTTTAATAAAAACACTAAGAAAATGGAAATTAATTTTAAAGGAAAAACAGCCCTCGTAACTGGTGCGTCATTCGGCATAGGAAGGGCAACAGCTATAGCATTCGCAACAAATGGTGCTAAAGTTATTGTTGCAGATATGATAGAAGACCATGAAACAGTTGATGCGATAAAAAATGCTGGCGGTGATGCTACATTTGTGAAATGCGATGTTTCAAAAGAGGAAGATGTAAAAGCAATGGTAAAGGCAGCCATTGACAACTACGGCAGGCTTGATTATGCCTTTAACAATGCAGGAATTGAGGGTGCAACAGCTTCAACAGTTGAATGTACCAATGAAAACTGGGACCGAACTCTGGGTGTGAACTTAAAAGGCGTATGGCTTTGCATGAAGTATGAAATTCCTGAAATGCTGAAAACAGGAAATGCAGCAATAGTGAATTGTGCATCAATAGCTGGGCTTGTGGGATTTCCCGGATTGCCGGCTTATGTGGCAAGTAAGCACGGGCTTGTCGGTCTGACCAAATCAACCGCCCTTGAAAATGCAAAATCAGGTATTCGTGTAAATACTGTTTGTCCGGGTGTAATTAAAACACCAATGGTTGACAGAGTTACCGGAAAAGTAAAAGAAGTTGAAAAAGCTTATGAGGACATGGAACCTATTGGGAGAATGGGGCAACCGGAGGAAGTTGCGAGTGCTGTTTTATACCTCTGTTCAGAAAGCGCGTCATTTATTACCGGTCATGCACTGTCTGTTGATGGCGGCTGGGTCGCACAATAAGCCAGATTTTATAGAATAAAAGCACAATGCCCCAACAGCACCTACCCGCAAGCAGGGGTTTTGTGCTTCGTAGGACAAGAAAGTAGTAAATTTGAAGTGCAGTTCTTCGTAGGAAGTTCAGTGGTGAAAGCCCCTGCCTTCGGGTAGCTGCGGACCGTTAATGTTAATTTTTTCGAGCATTACATTCGTAATTAAAGTTTCCTCACCCTCACCACTCTCCGTTCCGCCAACTTCCGGTCCATGCAAACATACCTTAGCGCATCAATCGCATGATTGAATTTATCCACGGGCTGGTTCATAGCGTTGCCCATGGAATCTTCTTTCCATTTGTAGTTCTTGAGCTCCCGAATTAGGTTTATGGAGCGTTTGGTCACCTTGATCCGGAACCGCTTTAAAATGTCGATGCCGGTGATGATACTGTTGGGGCCTTTAAAAGTGGGCCTGATGTTGAATCCCTCTCTACGGATCTCGAAGATGCTCTGGGGTTGGTTGTCGGCTATTATGTCGTCGCCTTTGCTGATAGCGAGTTCCGACAAGGCTTGGAGGATATCCCGGGTGGTCAGGCCCCGACTGTATACCAGTTCGTCAACCCATATCTCACCGGCGTTCATCCCAACTTTCACGATTACGGTGGGATCGTTGGTAAATCCGAAGTCCATCCCGTGGGAGACCCAGTCACAGGTTTCAGGGAATGCCTCTACGACTTCCCAATTTGTCAGGACAAGCCCCGTGATCTGGCCGATCTCGCCCATACCGTATATCCGCCAATAGTTCTCATCAACGGCTTTGAGGTTCTCGATCTCTTTGATAACCTCTTCCGGTAGGAATTGAATGTTATCCAGGTAGGTGGAGTGGATGAAGGTGCAGTCTTCTCTGGAAATGACGGTTTCATATATCCAGTGCTCGTCCATAGAGGGATTATAGTCGAGGAATATCTGCTTTTCGGTCCGCATCGATAACTGGATCCAGTCTTCGAGGGAGAGTTCGTTGGCTTCGTTTAAAAAGAGGTAGGTCCGCTTGGCGCCCCTTTTTTTCTGAGGCTGGTCCAGACTCATAAACTCAACCAGGTTGTCATTGAGAATATACGTATTCTCTGTCTTGTTGTGATTCCGCTGGTCATAAAGATCATGCGTCCGGAGGATATCAAAAAAGTCCCGCATGGCAGTAGCCCGTAACGCTGGCATACTCTTCCTTACAATCGAAAACACCTGGTTCCGCTCTTCAAACGCTTTGACAAGGATCAATAGCTGCAATATCGAATAGGTCTTCCCCGACCGGCTTCCTCCCTGATTCACAACAATCTTCGTCGCAGCCCGAAAGTTCTTCTCAAACACCACCGATACCGGAATTCTCTTTTCCATTCGTAAATCGAAAATCGGATTAATCGAAAATCACTTCGTCTCTCGTCCCTCGTCCTTCGTCCCTCGATTTTCTTCCTTCTTCCCTGATCCCACTACTTCGAATGTAATCTTAGTAATCTGCTCCTCCGTGCTCTCCACCTCAACCTGCGTCCTCTGCAACTTCGGCCGGATATACTCTTGTAGCGCTGCCCACAAGTCTACCCGTTCTTTCGACTTCATCTTCAACAGGTCCTCATCCAGTGTCTCATCCAGCATTGCCAGCACCTTCTCAATCCGCTCCTTTTGCTCAGATGTGACTTTATTTTTAGCTCCTTTCGGCTTCCCGGGATTACCAGATACAAACTGGCCTTTTGTATTTCTCGAATTCATAGTTTTATTTTTTTCGTTTTCAATTATCAATTAGTTCCGTATTTCCCCGTATTTTACGGTACGTCAGTATTTTAACCATTATCGCGCATCCCTTATCCCGTATCTCGAATCCCTGTAAACAAGTTTCTCTATCGCGCTAACGCTTATGTTGTACTCCACACTCAAATCCAGCTTGATATCCAGGTAGGTCCGGCCTGTCTTGGCATATTTGAAGTAGAGGGCTCTTACCAGCCACTTCTTGGCCGATACCTGTGGTAGCAATCCCATCCTGATCAAATTTTCGACCTCCAACCCGAAATGTTCCCGGATATCCTCCACTATTTTTTGTTCGTGTTTCGTCATTTTGCTTTTGTTTTTTCTTCAATGCACTACCTAACATGCTAATATACAACAAATTGCCAAAATGTACGACATTTTCTGAATGGGTGCTGATACTTTTGTTTCGTTTAGCGCTGTTTTAGTATGAAAGTCTTTTCTACTCCTCCAATTCCATTCTCTGTTTCCCAGGTTGATGAAGATCGTGGTCTCCTCCACCGGGTAGTGGTGGCCCAGGCTGGCAAGTTGAAGTCCTACTTTGAGTTGATTGATGCCACTACGTTATCCCAGATTGAATCACTAGGAAATGCCCGGGAGAAGGGGGTAAAGGCGCGTTTCGGCCACCCCAATATGTGCAGCTCTTCGTTTGGTACTTACATCGGCCGGTTCCGGAATTTCAAGGTGGATAACGACTCGGTTCATGCCGACCTCCACCTGGATGAGATCTGCAAAGAATCTCCTTCGGGGAATCTCTATGATTATATCATCAAGATGGCTAAGAATAACCCGGATATGTTCGGGGCTTCGATTGCTTTTGTACCGGGAAAACCGGAAGCGACGGATGCAGAGTTCCCATCGACTCGTATTGAGGAGTTGCTGGCTACCGATCTGGTGGATGATCCGGCTGCCACCAATTCGCTATTCGCTGTGGATGCCTTTGCCTATCAGGCAACAACGTTCCTGGATGCCAATCCGGGAATCGTTTCGCTGATTGCGAAGAGTCCAGAATCGATCATTGAATTCATGCTTAAGTACTATTCAAACAACGATATCATGAAAAAGGAAATGTTCCAGCGCTTGCGCAATCTGTTCAACACTGAGGAAGTCACTCCGGAGGTGGTCTCTGCTGAAGTGTCCCAGTTGGAAATGAAGTTTGACGAGACCTCCGCTGCCATCGGGGAGATCTATGCGGATGTCCTGGATAAGGTTCGCAAGTGCCCGGTTGCTGTCCGGAAGTTTGATTTTGTCGCTGAAACTCCTGCTGCATCTGATTCCGTTTTGGCTGCCATCGAGGTCACCGCAGACCTCTCCCTGGAAAAGATGTTTGAGGATCTCCGGATCCTGGTCTTCGGTCAGCAGGCCCATATCTCCAATATCCTGGAGTATTACAATTCAGTTGTAGATCGCCTCCAGTCAGATCATCAAAGTGAAGCAGAGGCTTTGAATCAAACGATAACGGATCATCAAAGTGACGCTTGCACCCTGAATCAAACAATCCAGGAGCAGGTGCAACAGCTCACTAGTCTCAATGAGCAGATTGTTTCTCTTCAGTCGCAGATTTCAACACTTCAGGATCAGCTCAAAGCCGCCCCAACAACCGTCGACTCCATCGATCCAAAGCTCTCGATCTCCAAATCCGAAGAGTCGTATGGTAAAAAGCTCCTGGCTCAAATGCCTGATCAGTTAAAGGAAAAGCTCAATAAATCCGCCAGTAATGGCGGTTAAAATCGTAATTCGTAATTAGAAAAAGTCATGTCAAATATCTTCGCCCACACCATCTCCCCCTCCTTCACCAAGGAGAACATCCGCGAGTTCTTCCTCACTCCCTTCTTCATGGGTGAGGATCTCAGGGGATCCATCACGGTCCGTACCGATATCAAA
>JADHVS010000224.1 GCA_016783865.1 Bacteroidales bacterium | reverse complement strand
ACCGGACCATCTATTTCACCGGATCAGGAAAAGAGGAGGGAGATCCCTACTATCATTATTTATATAGTATTAAGCTGGATGGATCGGGACTGAAACTTCTCACTCCCGAAAAAGCATATCACAGTATCTCATTTTCACCTACCGGAAAATATTTTACCGACAGCTACTCAACCTGGACCGAGCCACCGGTGAGCCTGGTGCGTAATAACGAGGGACAGCAACTCCTTATTACAGAAAGGGCCGATATCTCAAAACTGCTGGAGGCAGGCTGGATAGCACCTGTGGCATTTACTGTGAAAGCCAGGGATGGTGAAACAGACCTTTACGGAATAATGTATAAGCCAACCAATTTCGATCCCGGTAAAAAATATCCGATCATCAATTATATTTATCCCGGTCCGCAGTCCGGAAGTGTTGGATCCAGAAGCTTTATGCCATCATCGGGCGACCGGCAATCCATTGCCGAACTGGGTTTCATCGTGGTTGCCATAGATGCCATGGGTACCCCGGGACGATCAAAATCATTTCATGATATTTATTATGGAAACATGGGTGACAACGGTTTGCCTGACCAGATCACCGGGATGAAACAACTCGCAGAGAGGTATGAATGGATCGATATTGAAAGGGTGGGTATCTACGGACACTCTGGCGGGGGATTCGCCTCCACAGCTGCCATTCTCAGGTATCCCGATTTTTTTGATGTGGCTGTGAGCGGAGCTGGCAACCATGACAACCGGAATTACGAAGACGACTGGGGAGAGAAGTGGCAGGGACTCCTGGAAACTTATCCTGAAGGCACCACCAGCTATGACAACCAGGCCAACCAGCTGCTGGCGAAGAACCTGAAAGGAAAACTGCTGCTGGCCCACGGAACCATGGATTCGAATGTTCCCTGTTACAATACCCTTCTGGTGGTGAATGAGCTGATCGCCGCCAATAAGGATTTCGACCTGATCATATTCCCGAACAGGGGACATGGATTCGGTAATGAACCCTATATGATGCGCCGCAGGTGGGATTATTTTGTGGAGCATTTGCTTGGAGCAGATCCACCGAAGGAGTATGAATTTAAGACCAATACTTCGGGGAGGAGGTAATGGATCCCCGCCTTCGCGGGGATGATGACATATGCCTGGCGCACGCCGGGCATTTTTTTATCCCTCATAATTCTCATCCGGTGGACTAGTTTTTTGGTTTATGAAGCAGGGTAACATCTCCCAGGTGCTTGAACCGTGCTCCATTGGTGTAATTTCCTTCTACCTTATAGATATAGACTGCCTGCGGGGCAAGCTTTCCGTCTATATAACCATCCCACCCGGTATGAACATCGGTAGTCTCAAAGACCAGCTCCCCCCAACGGTTATAAATCATAAGGCTGTATTTTATTACTCCGTCATGAACAGGGTGGAATGTCTGGTTAGAAATATCTGTTGGATCATATATTCCACCTGTCGGGCCGGACATATTAGGTGCAAAGGCATTCGGGAATTTCATTATGCCTGCTCCGACTACCTCCACCTCCAGGGGTTTTATCAGGTAGCCTTCGCAACCATGTTTTGTCCAAACTTCAAGTGAAACATCATATTTCCCCAGTTCAGTGTATAAATGTGCCGGTTCGATCGAATCATAGGTAGTTCCATCACCGAAATCCCAGAAGTATCTTACTCCATATTCTGAGAAGTTAAATGTTTTTGCATACTGATCAGGCAGCATTATCAGGTTCGGTTCTACTTTAAAGTCAACTTCCGGAAGCCTGAATGCCTTAATTTCCCTGAATGCAATATCTTCACCACCCTCCCCTTTAACGGTTTGTTTTACCTGGTATAATCCTGGTTCTGTGAATGTATAAACCGGTTCAGCCTGCAATGAGCTTCCCCCGTCATCAAAGTTCCACTCATATTCTTCTGCATAAACTGATTTATCGTAAAATGACACTGTCAGGGGAACACACCCTGAATCTACATCTGTAATAAAGGCAGCAACAGGCAAAGGAGGGAAGATCTTTATCCAGTGCGACACTGTATCTGAACATTGAACACTGGAAGCAATTAATGTTATGTCGTATTCTCCCCAGTGGGTATAAAAATGATTCCCCGGATCTTTTTGAAAGGTAATTGTGCCGTCATCATAGTCCCACCTGAAATTAAAAGATCCTTCGTTCGTTTCATTTACCAGTGTTACTGTTGCACTCGGGTAATACTGATAAATGGGTGAATAATCAAATCTGGCCACCGGGGACGGGTATACTGTGATCTGTTTTGTTATGGTATCTGCACAACCATATCCGGATGATCCGGTTAGTGTTACTTTGAATACCTGGTTATTTACGGTATTGTTCACATAGGTATGAGTTGGGTTTTCAAGCAGGCTGGCGGTGCCATCTCCAAGGCTCCATAAATAATTTGATGTTCCTGCTGAATTATTGGTAAATGCAGTGGAATAAGGTGAGCAACCTGCTGAGTCTCTTTCAAAATCTGCTGAAACACCGGGATAGACTGTAAGGTTTTGAGATAAATTATCTGAACACCCATTATCCGTTAAAACATTCAGTTTGAGTTTAATCGTCTGAACACTTCCAAGATCATTACTATACGAGTATGAAAATGGATTTGTATTGGTAACACTATCCGGAACTGTTCCGTCATCATAATCCCATACATAGGTGTCACCCCCTGCAGAGGTATTCGTGATATTTATCTCCAGGGGTGAACAGGCAACTGTTTTATCCACAGTGAATTTAGCTGTCGGGGCAGGGTAGACGGTAATTTGACTGAAGGCAGAATCGGGGCAAAGATCTTCTGATATGGCCATTAACTTTACAATGATACATTGGTGCAGGCCGTGGAGGTATTCGGGATCACTGAAATCGACCTGGGAGCAGATACTGTAGTCCGTGCGCTTGAATATACTATTGATCCGGGGGCAGGGTATGATTCCTACCTGTGGCAGGATGGTACGATGAATCAAACACTGGTTATAGATACAACCGGATGGTATAGGGTCACAGTTACTGAAGGCACCAAATGTGAGAACTCGGATTCAGTACATGTAACCCTTATTATACCTGACATTGGCATCAATCGAATTACAAATCCTGCCAATGCCTGTGAATTGTCTTCGACAGAGAACCTTGATTTGTATGTCCATAATGCCGGCTCCGATACCCTGACAACAAATGATACCATCCTGGTTACATACAAGGTAAACAGTGGAACGGTAGTCAACGATACTCTCTTTGTAGACAGAACGGTTGTCCCGGGTGATTCTGTTTTATATTCTTCCACCCAAAAGGTCGATCTCAGTATACCTGATATTTACAATTTTACCATTACGGTTGATTATAGCAAAGACCTGATCTCTTCAAATGATAATGTAAATCAGAACATTGAAGTGTATGGAGATCCTGCTGTTTCTCTTGGAGATGACCAGGTGGTAAATCTGAAAACTTATTTACTGGATGCCGGAAGCGGTTTCACATCGTATGCCTGGCAGGATGGCTCTGCAGATCAATATTTCACTGTCCTTTATGAAGACCAGGAACCGGATCAAACCTATACCGTAACGGTTACGGATGATAAGGGTTGCCAGGATTCGGATGATATTGTAGTCTCTTTTGGATTAACCGATATTGGAATTGAAGCTCTGATGAATCCTCTGTCAGGCTGTGATCTGACTGATCAGGAGCGACTGGTAGTACGTATCAGGAATTATGGGACTACCGCCATTTTCAATGAAAGGATCGATCTTACTGCCAGAGTTAATAATGGGACAACTGTAAATGGAAGAAAAACAGTAAGCACGATATTTAATCCGGGCGATTCGCTTGATTTTACCTTCGGATCGAATTTCGATTTCAGCAACGATGGGGACCATACGGTACATATTGACGTAACCTTAAGCACTGATCCATTCTCCTCAAATGACTCTGTTGACCTTGTCATCATAAATTATGACAATCCTGATATTAACCTGGGCGGGATCAATGATACTATCAGCAGGAACCTGCCTTATACATTCGATGCAGGAGCAGATTACGAAGCGTATGTATGGAATGGAGTGGAAGGCGAACGGACCTATGAAGCCGATGCCTATGGCTGGTATAAACTTGAGGTGACAGATGTTAGCGGATGTTACGGATCAGATTTGGTCTACCTTGATGTGTTTACATTTTTGCCTGAAATCCTGACATTTGAGGAACTGAAAATCTATCCGAATCCGTCGGATAATATTCTGTTTATCGAATTAAAAACATCGGAATACCGAGATATTTATATTGAAATGTTTGATGGTATGGGCCGAAAGGTCATGATCAGGGAATTTAAGCAGGTTTACCTGATAAATGAACCGATGGATGTTTCGGATATTTCGAAAGGTGTGTATTATATCAGGATCAGGTCAGGCAACAAACAAATGATCAGCAAGGTCATTATATTGTAAAAAAGTAAGGGTAAATCGCAGGAATATTGTCTTATATACAGGAGGCTGTCTCAAAAGTCATGATTATGGTCATCCTGAACTTGACTGCCTGCGGCAGAAAAGTGAGAGGTGAAAAGTGACGAGTGACGAGATCTGCTCACACGTCACTCATCACTGATAAATCCACCCGTCAGCCTGGTCAGGACTGTTTTAGAATCAATCAGGTTATAAACTGCCTGTAATCTTCCCAGGGCAGCGTTCAGATAAATCAACTGGATATCGCGGTAATTAAACGAGTTAATGGCGCCCGTTTTAAATTTCTCATCGGCGATCTGCAGGTTAAGCTCCGCGGCTTCCAGGCTTTCAACTGCAACCTCAAGAAGTGCTATTCGAACAGTGTAATAGTCATAAACATTAAGCAAAAGGTTGGTCAGGCTGTGTTCCATCTGTTCAATCTCAACTTGTGCCATTTCTTCATTGATCCGGGCAATCTGAATATCACTGGCCCTGTTCCCCGCATCGTAAATGTCGAATGATAATGAGAGATTTCCGTAAGGGGATAATCCACTGGTGGTTGTCGGATCACCGCCATCCTGTTGCATCCTGGAATATGAATTTTCAATTCCTGCCCCCAACCTTACAGTCGGGTAATAGTCGCTCTTCTGAATGGCGACCTCTTTTTGCTGCAACATCAGGTTAACATATTGATTTTGCAGGGTTTGGTTGTTGGATAACATTTTAGCCAACAGATCGCTCAATACATATTCTTCTGCTGCCGGATCAAAGGGTTCGGTGAATTTCCATGACACAACGGGATCTTCACCAAGGACAAAATTCAGGTTACGGATGGCATTCCGGACCACTACTTCCTGGTTCATAAAGGAGGCTTTGTCGCTGAGGTACAGGGTTTTGGCCTGTAGTACATTGTAGGTAACCGATCCTCCCAGTTCATACCGTTTCATCTCATAGTTGTAACGGTCTTCTGAGAGTGTCATAACCTTTTCAAGCACTTTCAGCCTTTCCTGCTGCAACAGCACATTTTGATAATAAAGAATAACATCCTCGATCGTGTTTTCAACCACCACGGCCAGCCTGCCACCCGACAATGTCTCAAGATCTTCGAGTTTATCTTTGGTTATGTCTACCCGGAAGCCATCGAAGAGTATCCAGTCCATGCCCAGGGCCAATGACAGGCGGTTGGAAGCGGTATTATCCAGCAGGTCATAACTATTGGAAGAGGAGGCATCAAATCCCACCGTCGGGATCCGGCCGGCCGTCCCCCAGCTGTTGTTTATGGCAGCGATCTCAGTATCGGCAGTGGAAAGAATAATGCCGTAATTATTTTGCAGTGCCTTCTCCAGGGCAAGGGACAGTGTCAGGTCTTTCTGAGCGGACGCAGGGAACTCCGAAATGATAAAAATAAAAAGAATAATATAGCTCAATTGTTTATTCATTGTGGTTTCATTGTCATCCCGAATTTATTTCGGGATCTCATTATCAATTACTTATAGATCCTGAAACAAGTTCAGGATGACTATAGACTGAATTCGACTCACGACTCACGATTCACGATTCACGACCTCCCCATTCTTCTCATATTTCATCTTCCTCTTGTTATGTATGATAGCAATCTCAACATCCTCTCTTTCAGGTTTTACTCCTGTCCACAAATACCTGAAATAGATCCTGACATCATTCAGCAACATGATCAATACAGGAAAAAAGATCAATATAAACATTGTTCCTATAAATACTCCATAAGCCAGGCTGATGGCCATCGGGGTCAGGAACTGGGCCTGTATGCTTTTTTGCAGGATGATGGGGAAAAGTCCAACGGTTGTTGTGAGGCTGGTCAATATGATCGGTCTGAGCCTGACCTTCCCGGCTTCCACTACAGCCTCCTTCACTTTTTTGCCTTCCAGCAGTAAACTGTCGTATTTGGCCAGGAACACAATGGCGTCGTTTATGATCACTCCGGTCAATGCAACCATCCCCCATAAGCTCATCAAAGACAGGGGTTTATCATGAATTCCGTGTCCCCAGAACACTCCCAGCATGGAAAGGGGGATCATGGCTATGATGATAAAAGTCTGTTCGATGCTCCCAAAATGAATGATCATTATAAATACGATGACCAGGAAAGCAATCCCGAAATACTTATAAATTTTGGAGAGTGCCTCCCGGCTGTACTTTTGCTGTCCCTGGTATATATACCTGATACCCGCAAACTGCGACAGGACCTCAGGCATGATTTCATGGTCGACCTGTTCAAGAATCTCCGGCACCTGGGCAAATGGATCAATCGTTTCGGCTTCCACACGGATTTCTCTTGATCCATTAAAACGGTTGATGGCCACAGGTCCTCTTTCCATATGGTAATCGGCCAGTTCATTCAGCGGATAGTACCCGGAAGGTGTTTTGATCTTCATCTTTTCCATCTGACCCAGGGTAAGCCTTCCGGATTTCGGATACCTGACCCAGATCCGAAGCTCATCCCTTCCTTCCTGCAACCGCTGGGCCTGGCCGCCATAAAATCCCTGGCGCACCTGCCGGG
>JADHVS010000040.1 GCA_016783865.1 Bacteroidales bacterium | reverse complement strand
CTAGTGTTTAATTGCATAAATAACCTATATTAAATAATAATTTACTATCTTTGGGGTATGAGAACAGCACCAAAGATAGAGGTCACGCCCCAAGACCTCAAAATATTGACCAAAAGGTCCAAAAGCCGAACAGAACCTAAGCAAGCAATAGAGAGGGCTAAGATAATATTGTTTTGTTATGAAGGGAAATCTGTACAAGAAATAGCAGAAACTATGCATACCTACCCGAATAAGGTTATCGAATGGCGGAACCGATACATGGAAGAGGGTATTAAGGGCTTGCTGGATAAGCCACGTTCTGGAAAGCCGATAGAATATATTGGTCTGCGTGAAAGAGTTTTATCAAAATTGAGCTCCCCTCCACCAAAAGGTTATGGGCGTTGGGATGCTCCATTGTTAGCAAAAGAATTAAATTGTTCACCCGATGCAGTCTGGAGAATTTTAAAAAAAGATGAAATCAGCCTATTCAGGCAACGATCATGGTGTATTAGTACAGACAAGGAATTTGTTCCTAAGGCAGCAGACATCATTGGGCTATATTTGAATCCTCCGGTCAATGCCATTGTAATATGTGTGGACGAAAAACCGAGCATACAAGCTTTAGAGAGAAAAACCGGATATATTCAAACCAGCGATGGCAAAACACAACGTGCCTATCAAAGTACATATAAAAGAAACGGCACTTTAAACTTATTTGCTGCACTGGAGGTGGCAACAGGGAAAATAACAACCAAATCTACAAAATATAAGACCCGGGAAGATTTTATAGAATACATGGACGATGTAGTTGGGGAATATCAAGAGGATCAGGAAATACATGTAATACTTGATAACTATTCGACCCATAAAAAAAATGAAGTATGGTTATCAAACCATCCAAATGTACAGTTTCATTTTACACCAACATCAGCCAGTTGGTTAAACCAGGTAGAGATATGGTTTGGGATTTTCTCCAGAAAGTCTTTAGCAGGTGCAAGTTTTAGAAATACGGAAGAACTGAGAGAACAAATTGAAGCCTATGTAAAAAACTACAACAAAGAGTGCAGGCCTTTTAAGTGGAGAAAAAGAGAAGTAAAAGGTTCACAGATCAAGAATAATATAGAGAATTTACGCAATTAAACACTAGTACCTGGCAACTTAGATTAATAGAGAAACAATCTTTTGGAACTATGTTTAAATCCATTACAAAATTTTCAGTTGACTATCCGGTTTCGGTGAGCATGATCATCCTTGCCACCCTGTTACTGGGATATATTTCTTTTGGGAAACTGGGGATCGATCTTTTTCCTGATCTTAATAATCCACGCCTTTTTATAGAGCTGAAATCAGGGGAACGGCCCCCGGAAGAGATGGAAGAAAAGTTTGTAGAAAACGTGGAAGCACTGGCTATCAGACAAAGTGGTGTTACTAATGTATCATCCATATCCCGGGTCGGTATCGCACAGATAGAGGTGGAATACAGTTGGGAGAAGGACATGGACGAAGCTTTCCTGGATCTGTCAAAAGCACTGTCGGCCTTGAGCCAGGACGGCGACCTGGATGAGATCAATATAACCCAGCATGATCCTAACGCCGATCCGGTCATGCTTGTGGCTTTTCAACATACGGAAACAGATGATCTGAATGAACTCCGGAAAGTTGCGGAAAATTATGTAAGAAACGAGCTGATCAGGCTTGAGGGGATCGCAGATGTGGAAATTGACGGAGCCGAGGAACTGGAGGTGCTGGTGGAGACCAGCGATTACCTCATGAAATCGTACAATGTTGACCTGTCAACAATCTCAGGCAGGATACAGAATTTTAACCAGAATGTATCAGGCGGTTCCATCGTGGAGATGGGGAGACGCTATGTTGTGCGGGGACTCAGTGAACTGGAACAGATCAATGACCTGGAAAATATCATCGTGAAAATGGGTCCATCCGATCCGTCATCAGGTGGTGAACGGGTACCTGTTCTGCTTGGTGACCTGGCAACGATCACTTTGAATCCGAAAGACCTTGAAAATACGGTCAGGTTGAATGGCGAAGCTTGTGTTGGATTAAGCATTTACAAAGAGATGCGCTATAACACGGTTAAGGCAGTGGATGATCTGCGGCAGGCATTGGAAGATATGCAGAAAGCCCTGCCCGGATTTACTTTTACAATAGTCGAGGACCAGGGACAGTTCGTGTCAGGGGCCATTCGGGAAGTCAGGGACAGTGCCCTGTTTGGGATTATCCTGGCGGTTTTTGTCCTGCTTGTCTTCCTTCGCCGGATAGGGCCTACAGCAATCGTCAGTGCCGCTATTCCCATCTCCATCATTGCAACTTTTGCCCTGATGTATTTTGCCGATCTGACCCTGAATATCATGACCCTTGGTGGACTGGCCCTTGGAGCCGGTATGCTGGTTGATAATGCCATTGTCGTGCTGGAAAATATATTCAGGAACCATGAAGCCGGTAAATCATCACAGGAAGCAGCCATTACAGGAACCTCCCAGGTCGGGGGAGCGATCTTTGCATCCACCCTGACCACCATCGTGGTCTTTATTCCTATTGTATATATACACGGAGCTGCAGGCGAACTGTTCAGGGAACAGGCATTTACCGTTGCCTTCTCACTGCTGTGCTCCCTGGTGGTGGCCATACTGATCATTCCCATGCTATACACCCGGATATACAGAAAAAAGACTCCCTTCAAATTAAAGGAAAAAAGATCGGTCCAGTTTACCGGATATGGCCGTTTCCTAGACAGGTTACTGGACTTTAAAATATGGATCGTGCTGGGGGCACTGCTTTTGATTGGATCTGGCTGGTTGATGCTGAAACAGCTGGGCAGCGAGTTTATGCCCAAAACAGATCTGCGGGAGTTTTATGTGGATGTTAAAATGCCCGAAGGTACAAGACTTGAAAGAACTGACGGTGCTGTTGAAAGTATTGAAAACCTGATCAGGGAACTGGCCCATAATGAGGTTGAACTTATCTATAGTGAGATAGGTCCTACATCAGGACTCACATCAGGAGGAGGGGATGTTTTTGACGATCAGAATATGGCTACTATAAAGGTGAAACTGATCAGGAAGGGTGAGATTTCCGCTTCCTCCATTATCGAGGAGCTGACAACTTTTTACGCTCAAAACCAGAACATCGAAATGGTATGCAGGCAGGAGGAAACAGCCCTGAATTCAATCCTGGGTACCGAGCAGGCTCCGGTGGTGGTCGAACTTATTGGTGATGATTTGAATGTACTCGAAAACCTGACTATTCCGGTAATGAATGAACTGGAGGGTATTGAGGGTTTGCACAATATCTCCACATCCATTGAAGGAGGCGCTCCGGAAGTGGATATTAAGATTGACAGATATCGCGCGGGTTTGATGAATATTGATGTAAATACCCTGATAAACAGGATAAGCGAGAAACTGCAGGGCATAAGTGCCGGCCAGATGGATATAAAAGGTGAATTGAAAGACATTACCGTAAAGTTGGAAGATATTAGCCTTAAAGAACTTGAGGCACTTACCATCGAAGTGAATAACAGCGAAATTTTACTGCGCGAGATAGCCAGCATCAGTATTGGTAATTCACCAAAAGAGATACTTCGCAATGACCAGAATCGCATAATCAAATTTACTGCTGACCTGGACAAGGACTTGCCCCTGGACAAAATGGCCATGGCCATCAGCAACAGGCTCGATTTAGTAGAGTTCCCGCCTGAATACAGGTTTAATATCTCCGGAGAGGAAGCTATTAGAAAAGAGTCCATGAAAAGTCTTGGATTTGCTCTCTTGTTGTCATTGATCCTGGTATATATGGTCCTGGCTTCTCAGTTTGAGAGCCTGGTTCATCCCTTTACCATTTTGCTGACCGTTCCTCTTGCGGTGGTGGGTGCAATAGCTGTTTTTTATATACAGGGTAAGGCTTTGAATATTATGGCAGTAATTGGTGTTATTATGCTTGTAGGTATTGCTGTCAATGATTCCATTATTCTTGTGGATGCAATTAACCAGTTCCGGAAAACCGGGATGAAACTGAAAGAGGCTATTGTTGCAGCCGGACAAAGACGCATAAGGCCAATCCTTATGACCACGCTGACAACCATTCTGGCCCTTTTACCACTCACATTTGGATTCGGGGAGAGTGCCGCTTTACGTTCACCCATGGCCTGGGCAGTGATTGGAGGACTCATTACTTCCACACTGCTTACCCTTATAGTTATACCCTGTATTTATATGTTGTTTGGGCAGATGCAACTAAAATGGATTAAGCCCGGGAATGGGAGGGAACAAGAATAAAATTAAAACTTGTGAAATTTATCATCCACAGGAAAATTCTAATTTCCATGCTGTTCATAGCCACTACATTGCTTGGCTATGTCTCTTATCAGCAGCTCAAAATGGAAATGCTACCCAATGCGGAGTTGCCCATGTTGTTTGTTCAGGTGACCTCACAGATTGAGGTTACTCCCGAATACATGGAGCAGAAGGCCGTTATTCCTGTGGAAAGTGCTATAGCCGGGCTTGAAAATATTGAATTGATAGAATCGAGTGCTGGCCGCCGGAGAGGGATGGTCTATGTCTCTTACCAGAATAATACAGACCTGAAATATGCATACCTTAAACTGGATGAGCGCATAGCAGCTCTCAGCAGGGATCTGCCTGAAGAATTCAATCTTAATGTCATTAAGATGGATACAGAGCAGATGACCAATATCCTTATGACTCTCCAGGTAAGGGGATCAGGAGGAGCCGACAGGGTCAGGAATTTTGTGGATCAGAACATTACATCTGAACTTGAAAACGTCGATGGAGTCGCAGCCATTAATGTTTATGGAGGCCGCCAGAAAGCGGTAGATATTATTCTCAATAAAGCTGCCTGTGAAGCCTATCACATTACACCTACCCGGGTTCGTTCAGTCCTTTCACGGAACATGAACATCCGTCAGTTTGGAGGAATAATCAAAGAAGAAGGTCAAAGATACTTTGTTTACCTGGATGCAGAATACCAGGATATCAGGCAGATTGAAGACCTGGTGGTGGGCCGGGGTAATAATCCTGTACAACTTAAAGACGTTGCAGAAGTCTACTATGGCGAGAAAGATGAAGAGACAATCAGCCGTGTAAATGGACTGGATGCAATATCCCTGATGATAATCAACGATGCACAGGCAAATATCATTGATCTTTCACATCGTATCCAGGATGATATTAAAAGGCTCAACAAGGAATTCGAGGTCTACGATATTGAGATCGTCGTCCAGGATGATGCTGCCGATTTAATGGAGGATAATATTAACCAGATCATAATGCTTGCCTTGACCGGGGGATTATTGGCCATTTTTATCCTGTGGGTATTTCTGCGCAACATCAGCCTGGTGATGGTAGTGGCCCTGGCCATGCCCGTATCAATCTTTTCTGCGTTCAATTTCTTTTTTGGATTTGACATTTCAATAAACAGCCTGACCTTGTTAGGTATTGCACTGGCTGTCGGGATGCTGCTGGATACCTCGGTGGTTGTACTTGAAAATATTTACAGGTTGCGTACCCTGGGGTATAAACCGGCAGAAGCGGTGATTAAGGGGACCAGAGAGGTCTGGCGGTCAGTCCTGGCTGCCACCCTCACCACAATTGCTGTCTTCGTACCTTTTATTTTTTCGACGAATTTCCTGTTGAAGCTTATGGCCAAACACATCGGTGTCTCCATTATTTCCACCCTGTCAGTATCACTGGTTGTCTCGATTCTGCTTATCCCCATGATTGTGCATGTTATTATTGCCCGTCGGCGGGGCAGGGCAAAAGTGGTCTATCAAAAAGTCTCTCTTGATAACCGGGGGATCAGGTTTTATCTTTTCCTGCTGAAAACGGCCCTCCGGAATCCTGCTCCTACTATTATCCTTATACTGGTCCTTTTCTTTGTTACCATCCTGGCCAGTATGTCGGTTACTGTGAATCAATTATCAGATCTGGAAACGAAACAGATACAGCTTTTTATTACCATGCCTACCGGGAGTACACTGGAGACAACCGATGAAGTTGTAGCAGGTGTGGAAACCCAAATGGCAGAAATAGAGGAAATTAAAGATATTTTATCAACCATAGAGGAAGAGGAGGCCGTGGTGACACTGATCCTTCATGATGATTACAGGGATATAAACAAAAGAACATTTGGCGATATTCAATCCGATGTGGTTGAAAGTGTTGAGGACCATCCTTCGGCCAGCATAAACCTGTCAGCTCCTCAGGGCGGTGGAGGATCCGGGAGGATTGGCGGTGGAGGTGGAGGAGAAGGCGGAATGGTGGGGTTCGAGAAACTGATGGGCATAGGAGAGGATGAGGAATACCTGTTGCTGAAAGGTCAGGATTTCAACCTGATGGTGGAAGTAGCCGAAGCCCTGGAATCCAATATTGAAGAACTGGATAATATCAGCAGGGTGAACCTTTCATTTCGCGAAAACCAGCCTGAAGTGCATCTTGATTTCAATACCATGCTGATGACCGATTACAATATTACCCTCGGCCAGGTGCTGGGTGAGCTGAATACCTTTCAGAATGAAGTAAGTTCAGGAGTGACTTTTATTCAGGGTACCGAGGAATATGATATCATGATCAAATATGATGAAAGCTTATTGGCGGATGCCAGTGAAGATAAATCAATGGATGAGTTGAGATTACTGGAGATTCCTGATGCAGAGGATGTTAGTCATTATGAACTTGAGAGTTTTACTGATATATTCTATGCAAGGGGAATGCGCGACATTTCCCGGGTGAATCAGGAGAAAATGATAGAGCTCCGTTACCAGTATAACGATGATGTTTATGATTCGAAAGACTTCCTGGAATATGCCAGGGAAGAGATTGAATACATAATTGAAAACGCAGGTATACCGCCTGGTGTGGCGGTAGAACTCATTCAGGAGGATTCTCCGCTGGATGAATTCAGGAACCTTTTCCTCATTGCCTTGCTGCTGGTTTATATGATCCTTGCTATTGTTTTCGAATCGTTCGTCACACCATTTGTTCTTTTATTCTCTATACCCCTGGCAGCAATTGGTTCTTTCTTTTTCCTGACAGTTACCGGGAATTCCCTGTTTAATGCAAATACGCTGATGGGTTTCCTGATCCTGCTGGGTATTGTGGTAAACAACGGTATTATCCTTATCGATTTTGTGAACATCCTGCGTAAGAGCGGATTCAGGAGAACAAGAGCTTTAATGGTGGGTGGATTGTCAAGGGTAAGACCCATTTTAATAACTGCAGTGACTACCTGTGTTGCCATGCTTCCACTTGCCATGGGTAAGGCTGAATATGTCAAGGCCATCGGACCTCCGTTTGCCGTAACTGTTATCGGGGGATTGACTGTCAGTACGCTCCTCACACTGGTGTTCATTCCGATGCTGTATAACGGGTTGGAACAATCATTAAAATGGATCAGGGAATTGAATCTTCCTTTAAAATTGTTATTGATCGGTTTGGAAATAGCTGGTTTTGTGGTCGTTGTACTGTTCATTGATTCATTTATGTGGCAAATGGCAGGCGGCATACTAGTGGTGGCCGGTGTCCCCACCGTTATATGGTTTGTGACAAGCAGCCTGCGAAAAGCAAAAGTTCAGATCATCTCAGGGGATGAAGAACTGAACATCCGGATCGATAACCTGGTTAAGATTTATGGCAGGGACAGCAAAATAATCCGTGACTATAAAGCTGGCAGGCAGATAGCTATGCAGGCCGGTAAGAAGCAAAGGAATCCCCGGTACCGTTTTGAAGCCCTGATCTGGCAGGTGCCCTTACTGATATTCCTGATCTATTTCTCATGGTTCTACCTGGTCAGTGGATTCTGGAAACTGGTCGCCTCCATAGCATCCTGGTATTTTGTTCTTTCAATAATCAGGGGCTTTAGAAAAGATTTTCCGCATAAGTGGCTGGGGTGGTTGTTTGAGTTTGTTAGGTATATCGGTCCGCTGGTGGTACTTGTATTGTTCCAGCTGGAATGGAGTAACCTGGCTATGACCATTGTCACGGGTGGCTTTTGGTATTTCCTGCTGGCCATGGCTTATGTGGCAAAAAGGATCCGCTATGAGGGACTTGATACCGGTAAGGTCAGAAAGATCTACCGTTGGTTTGTCTGGCTGGTTAAGATCATTCCAGGTATTGGAACCCAAAAAGAAAAGTTCAAGGCTCTCAGGGGTGTATCCATAGATATCGGTACCGGGATGTTCGGGCTTCTCGGTCCAAATGGTGCCGGAAAGTCCACCATGATGCGTATCATCTGTGGCATCCTGGAACAGAGTTACGGAAAGATATGGATCAATGGGATCGATACACAGGAAAAACGCGAGGAATTGCAGGGACTGATTGGCTATCTTCCACAGGAATTCGGGATGTATGAGAACATGACAGCAGCCGCATATCTCGATTACCAGGCAATGCTGAAAGGTATAACAGATGCCGATCTGAGGAAAAAGCGAATAGAGGAAGTCCTGAATGCCGTTCATATGTGGGATAGCCGGAACAAAAAGATTGGATCCTATTCAGGGGGTATGAAGCAACGTATAGGAATTGCACAGGTACTGCTTCATCTGCCAAGGATCCTGGTAGTCGATGAACCTACGGCCGGTCTGGACCCACGCGAACGTATTCGATTCAGGAACCTCCTGGTTGAACTCAGCCGTAGCCGCATAGTCATCTTCTCTACACACATTATTGAAGATATCTCGAGTTCCTGCAACATCATGGCTGTCATCAACAATGGCGAGGTCCTGTTTTCCGGCACACCAGGAGAGATGACCGGATTGGCAAAAGGTAAAGTCTGGAAAGCGATATTACCGGCTGCAGAATTTGAAGAAAAGACAAAAAACCTCCTCGTCATGCACCATATGAGAGATAATGAGCAGATAAGAGTGAGATGCATATCCGCAGATAAACCCTTTGAAAGTGCTGAGGAGGAGCTCCCAATGCTGGAGGATGCTTACCTCTGGCTGTTGCAATCTAAAAAACAAATGGCCTGAACCACGTTATGAAAAGGTATAACAATATACAGCGTAATTTATTAAGCCTGGCAAGGTATAACATGAGAATTGTGTTTGGAGGGAAGTTTGTCTATTTTGTTCTTGCTGCATTTCTGTTCTTTCTGTTGATTGGAATAATTCAGGCCCTGGATGAAAGCCATATTGGGATAAATGATGTGTATGGTCTATTGATTTTTCCCGCCATTCTACTGGTCTTTTATCCTTCGGCATTCGGTATACAGAACGATGCCGACCAGAGGACCCTTGAAATTATTTTCGGCATTCCCGACTACCGCTATAAGGTTTGGCTGGTTCGCATGCTTATGGTTTTAATCATTGTCTATGTGTTATTGTTCCCTTTTGCATTCATAGCTCATTATGCCCTGGTAAGCATACCGATAGTTAAAATGGTCTCTCAGTTAATGATACTGGTTGTTTTTGCTTCTACCTTAGGATTTTGTGTATCAACAATTGTAAAGAATGGAAATGCCACAGCTGTTATCATGGTAATCCTGGGATTGGTATTTTTGATTCTCTCCGATGAGCTCGATGACTCAAAATGGAATATTTTCCTGAATCCTTTCCGGAATCCTGACTACATCAATGAAGTCGTCTGGATTGAAACTATCCGCCAGAACCGTATCATCATGGTTATTTCCAGTATCGTTTTCCTGCTGCTAGGACTGTTGAACCTGCAGAACAGGGAGAAGTTCCTGAGGTAAACCAGGCTCAGTAAAAATTAATTCTCATTCTAGAATTTCAATACTTTCTTGGTTAGAGGAGTTGACTGACTGTCAATAGATATTCGAATAAAATAAATTCCGGGATTTAATTGTTGAATATCAATTGCCTGATCCCATTTAGTCTTTTCGCCATGCATTACAACAATACCATAATTGTTAATAATTACGTAATCAAATAAGGATGTTGGACCGGGTTCATCAATACCTAAATATAGGATATCCATTGATGGAATAGGGTAAACTTGAATGGAGGCTCGTGGGTATAACATATCATCAACGCGATCTATGAGACCATCGGCTTTAGAATATGTCAACTGGTTAAAAATGCGTTTTCGAAAATTATTATAATTTATTTCAAAGGCGGCACCCAATGTGAATACATTTACATTGGCATTTATAACATGCAGTCTTGTGAGGTTGATTTGTTCTCCACCTGGCATTGCAATTTGAAATTTTTGACCATAATCGAATCCTACATGCGGGTAATAAATATAGTCAAGTTTCGAATCGGTGATAAACTCTGCTGATTTATAAATCTGATAGTTGACCTCAATAGAGCCGGTTTGCCAAAAGTCATTATTTGTACTGATTTGGATGGTTGGCAAAGTAACTTCAGTGGTTGTTATAAGGATATTCTTTTCTTCACTTTTCACCAGGTTATTTTCTTTATCGTAGCAATTAAAAACCAGAATTGCATCTTTTTTGTCCTGAAAGCCTAAAAAAAGTGTATCAGCCAGGTAGGTATTTTCTATTTGCTTTTGATAAACCAGGTTATTTTCCAATAGAATATCAATCCGGTCTATGGTGTCATTTAAAAAAATCTCAACAGGAACGCTATTTATATAAATATCCGAAGACTTAGGCTGCGTAATAATTGCCGACTGATAATTTTTTACTGCATTCCAAACCGGGCGCTCCTGTCCCTGGTTATCCGTAAGACTTGTGTATTCAACCAATCCAAACCATTCCTCCACTTCATCATCATGTGCAAATTCATTGCCTCCTTTCCACCAGCCATCGCTATAGTTAAATACACAGGATCCGCTTGCGCCACCATTAACAATCGAATTGTACATGTGCAGTATTCCTTCACTTTGTTCATTCAGGCTGTTCCCTCCATAGTCCCAATTGCCCGGTCCGCTTGGTGAAACTGATAAACCATATTCAGTGATAATCAAAGGCTGTCCGGGGGCGGTTATTTGCTTCAGGTAATCAATGAAATCCCTGTAACCATGAAGGTAATTTACTGTAACAGGATTATAGATATACACATTATATGCGCTGAAATCAAATATATCCGAATTGATGTAAGTACCGTTACTTGTATTAGCAATACTTACAGGCCTGTCTGGATGTTGGGCATGAATGATGTTTATTAACTCAGTCCATAATGTAACCGCTTTTTCATAACCTGCGTTAAAAATGGTTTCGGGCAATGGCTCATTCATGATCAGATAAGCAATAATGTTATCATAATTTTGCGAATAACTAAGCACATTCGTGACAATAGCTTTTGCTGAATTCACAAATTCTTCGTCCGAAAAATCGGCATGAGGATCTATCCATATACCCATGATGATCTTAATATCATAGTTCTGAAGTACATCAAGTTCTTGTGCAGTAAACGGTGCCCAGGTGCGGATAGTGTTATACCCGGCGGACAGAATCCGGGTAATATCAAAGTGCAGTTGCTCTGGATTAAATGTTTTTTCCCAGGGCAACTCACCCGGCAGGGCACCTGATTCATAACCAATACCCTTCACAAAAAACTTTTGTCCGTTGATGTAGAAAAAATTATTTTTTACTTCAACTTGTTGTGCCCGACCACTTTGTGAAAAAATGCATATGAGAATAATTGCATATAATAAGTATCGAAAGCACATAACGGTTACCGGCTTTGTGTGTTCATGCATATTTCTTTCATCCTATTTTTGCCTCACAATTAAATTAACAGTCCTCACTTTTAAACCTGATATCGGAATTATTAATTTCCTTCAGGGAAGGATCAACAATAATCCATTCTTCCAATGGTCCGGCAATGGAAATTATGCCAACTGATTTTGCAACAATAATACTATCAAATCGATTGGGTGAAGTATAAGAACTGTTTTGGTACACAATCAAATGCTGGTAAGTATTTCCATTTATAGTATAATGATCCATTTCTTTTTGGTAACCCAGACTTTCATCGTTTATATTGATCCGGGATTCCTCAATTACTTCTGAATCCTGAAAAAGTATGTTGATTCTCAGTGAATCAGATGATAGAGTCAGGGAATATATATTTTGACATAAACACAGGGAAAAACGGGGATATTTATCCGTATGGGTTATCTCGCTATAGTTTACAACCAATGTGTCCACTTTATTTGAATTCGAGATAAGAATATGGTCTGCTTCCTTATACGGCATCCATTGGGTTATACTATAATTAAAGTCCGGGCAGTACTTAGAACAACCAGCCAGGATTATAATCAGTGAACCAATCACTAATATTATGTTTTTGTTTCGTTTCATAATCTTTATATCTCTATTGCGGGAAGGCATTATCTTAATTAATCAGGAAATTCCATCCTGCTCATGATATCGGCAAACCTTTTGTCATCCCTGATCGGATCGAACCACGGCTCGACCCGGATGAAAACGAGGAACCAGGATTTCTCATTATATGCTCGCTCCAGCAGTTCAATTGCTATATCATATTCGCCGATCCCTATATGGATAAAGGCACGTTGAACCGGGGGCAGATAGTGATCCTCAGCCGCCAGTGTATAGTAATCTGCCATTTGTTTCGCCAGGTCGTACTTACCTGCCAGGCCAAGTGCATGTCCTAATCCTCCACCAACTTCCACTGTTCCATCGGATAGTTCAAATGCCTTGAAATAGGTCTCAAGAGAATTGTTAAAATCCTCCAGTTCACAATACGCCATCCCCAGCCAGTCATATCCCCATGGGGCAGTAGTATCCTTTGCAACTGCCTTCAGCATTAATTGCTTCAGTTCCTCGTTGCGGCGGGCGAAATACATCATTGATCCTCTTCCAACCAGATAGTCCTCGTTAGTATCCATGGTTGCTATCGTATCGTGTTGCGCCATTGCCTCATCAAACCGCCCCATAGACGCCAAATATAATGAATACCAGTGACGTGCATTTAAATTTTGAGGATCTGCCTGGATGGCTTTCTGGAAAGCCGGTTCCACCTCAGACCACTTCCAGTCAAGCAAATTAAAAACACCTGTTAGTTTTTGGACCCCGGAATTTAGCGGATCTATTCTTCTGGCCGCCTGGTATGCTTCCCGAGCAACGGGCAGGGTTTCCTCACGGGATGAATAGCCAAAAATGTAAAGGAATATTTTTGTTTCGGACAAACCCAGTAATGCATACATATTGGTCGAATCAGCTTTGATCTGAGCTTCAAGGTCGGGCAGCCCCACGCTGAATGCTGTTTTGAACTTGCTGCCCAGGGAGGCCATCACTTCTTCGTTCAATTCATATTTTTCCTGTGGCTGACAGGCAATAAGAAGCAGGAGGATCAGAAAGATCCGGTTCGCTTTGATCATATTTGGCGCTATTAAGATGGATTTGTTTTAATTCTGATTTAAAGTTAGTTTTTTCAGGAATTATAATCAACAAGGCAGGTAGAAAAACACATGGATAGTACCCGCTGGAATCTAAGGAGGGAAGTTGTATTGCATTGGAAGGCAGATGATTAATATTTATTCAGAATACTTCCTCACTATATATTACCATATTTGATTTTGGTCAAAGTTCATAATGCATATATATCAATGTTCTTATATTCCCCTATTTTATTATGAATAAATGAATTAATGCCGGAATCTTTATAGGTTCCTTTATCAAATATGAAAAGATATTCTGCACCCAGGTTGATCTTTTTTTCTATTTTCAGGCTATCTGAATGTATCCCATAGTTTGTCCACCCTTTCTGGTTCATTAAATATAAACTAATATTTATGCTCCGGTCTGACAGGCTTAATACTTTGTCATCCTCTTCAAGTCCAATAGATCGCAGATAGGGAGTAACCTCCGTTAGGGATTGATAATTACTGAAATAATATTTGTTGCTCCATCCATCTTGTTTATACCGGCTTTCCATTCTTCTTCTGGCAAAATCAACGTTATGAACCAGAAATGCAATTAATATGATTTTGAAGAATATTGAATTGTAGATAATTCTATATCTGTCTTTGAGAAGAAGTAAAAAACTTAACAAAACAACAGGCACCAATATGAACAGATTTATTGTGTAATATTCATGTCCTTCCAAAGCTTGAAAAAAGAGAATAATAAAAAAGAGAAAACCCAGGGAATTTAATATAACTAATGCCAGCATCTTCTTGTCTATTCTTTTAAAAAACACCATGATCATAATAAACATTAAAACAAAAACCAGTTGTGTCTCTCTTCTGAAATAATCCCATTTAATATGACTAACTATTGCATTTAAGGTTTCCTTGATCTGGCTTAGGCTCATGTCCCAGATGGGTAAAATTCCAATCAAGAATATTCCTTCATTGTATTTTTCATTGTAGTTGCTGGCATAGGTGTACCAGACAAACTGAATTATTAAGACGCTGATTAAAGGGATTGCCTGCTTTAATGGATGTTGAAATATTTTTCTGTCCTTAATAAACTTTATATTGATTAATTCCAGAAAAAATATCCCAAGAATGGCCATATAACTTAATAATGAAGAAATCTTTAACAAACCACCTAACGCATAGCATAAAGCGAAAATATATAAGTGCTTATTTGATGAAGATTGACAGAACTTAAGAAAGAAATACAGTCCAATTAATGCCAGAGAAAAGGCTGGAATATCCATCAAAAAGTTATTGGCATAATACACAAGAGTTGGAGAGGTGAATAAAAATAATGAACATATTATAGCTAAAATTGAATCCTTGAGTGAGTTTTCAAAGTATTTAAATAATGCAAAAAGGCCTGAGAAAAAAAACAATAATATAACTAGTCTGTAAATGAATACGTTATATCCGAAAATATGCCAGATTTTTGCTATTCCAAAATATATTAAAGGGAAATCACTAACCGTTTTACCTGTTCCATCCTTTCCCAAATAATGAACTGAAGGTTCACAAAACGGATTATTATCCTGGTAATAATTTAAAGTAATTGACAAACAATCACATTGTCTCCAGAGGTGTGTGCTTTGTGGAGGTTTGAAAAGAATTTCATGGTAATTATAGATGAAAGAAATGATTATTATAAAAAAAGTGAAGATCCATGGAGAATACCTGGGAAAGTAATTAAGGGTTTGAATCCTGCGAACGTATTGGCTTCGCCGAACTCAGGAACTCGTTTCCTCGCAGCTTGCTGCGAGGAGAGTCAATGGCAGAAAAAAGGGTAAGATCGTCGCCATGCCCCGCTACAAAAACTGCAGCGGGTTCGCCGTTCCCTGTATCCAGAATATGTTGCTGCTTCCACTGGATTTCAACGAATCGATCACCTGGCTTTTTGGCACAGGATAATGTAAACAGTAGAATAAGTAATATATAGAATATTGCTTTGTTATTCTTCATGTTATTTCTCTTCAATGATTAACACCCCCCACTCATCTAATTTTATGGATTCTCCATTCGTAACTGAAATACCGGAAAACAATTCTACGCCGGACCGATGAGGATAAATTAATTCCATTTCTTCAGATGAATAGTTGTAATAAAAATGTACAATATTTCCATCATCATTTTTCCCGGATTTTACAATAAGCGGCCAGCTTAACGACAGGTCGGGGCTATTTATCCCGGCTCTTTCAACGGCTTCCATTATGATTTTTGTTTGAATTTGATCCGATAGGAGTGTTCCTTGATAAAGTACTGTTCCTTTACCAAAATTATTTATTGTAACAGCTGGGTATTCAGAGAAATATGGGTGATCATAATACGCAAGAGGTTTTGCAGTTTCAGGGATGAGGAATTCCATCCAGTCTTTGGCAACATTTTCCTCTACCTCAAAAGGATTACCCTTCAAATTAAGTTCCTTAAAATTCGAAAATTCCTGATAGTAAAATCCACAAGCCTCACGCAAGGGACCAGGTGCCAGCATTGGACGTACCATTGAGTTTTCGTCGCAAAATCCACTTTTGAACTGTAAGATCACATGGCCGCCATTCTTTACATAATTGTTTATTTTTTCCAGCAGTTCGTCAGAGGCAATATACAAGGCTGGAATAATTACCAGCTTATACTTCTCAAAATCTGGCTTTTCCGGGAAAATAAAATCTACGCCAATATTATTTCTGTACATCACCTGGTGAAACTGTGATACCAGTTGAGATAGATAAGCATTGTTATTTGATTCTTCCCAATCAGAACCACTGCCGTTAAACGGCATAAAATTTAATGCATCATTGCAATCATGGCTAAATAGAATGGCAACTTCATTATCCTTTTTAAGATTTACTATTTTATTGCCAATCCTTTTTAATTCATGAGCCGTTTTGGATACCTCGGCATACACCCTGTTGGGTTGTAAATCGTGCGAAAGTACACCTTTCCAGTAGGTTTCCTGCCCATAATGTATCGAATGCCAGTGCCAATATTCAACCATGTTTGCACCCGAACCTATGTGAGCAAATACATTCTGCCTCATTTGTCCCGGATAGGCAGGTCTTTGAGTTTTTGAGGTCCATCCGATCGTTTGTGCGTTTGTTTCCAGCACCAGGTAATTTGTGTTTTTTACAGACCTGAAATAGTCGCCGGCAAATGCAATTTCAGTTCCGGTTAAATCATCCTGCTGCCCATGATAAATATTTACACCTATAATATCCATTTTAGAAGCGCTTTCTATTTGATCTACCTCATGAGTTGCCGGCATAAAGCAATGAGTAATAAACTGGTCACTACGCTTATATTCCTGAACAATTGCAGATTGCCATTTCAGGAAATCTGCAACTGCTTTGCGACAGAAGCGCGCCCATTCCAATTTATAGGCTGTATTGGAAACTCCATTGCGTGGTGGTACCTCTTCCCAGCTATCAATCGTCATTCCCCAGTAATTAAGTCCCCATAATTTGTTCAGATTTTGCGGGGTCTTATATTTTTTCTTCAGATGATTAACAAAACTAACCTGGAAATCGTAATTGTTAACACCCCTGGATGTAGTCTCGTTATCTACCTGGTAGCCAATAATACCGGGATGGTTTGCGTAATGTTCCATCATTTTGCGGATTATTCGCTCAGCATAAAACAGGTATGTAGGATTGGTGAGATCCATGTTTTGTCTGAATCCATAATATGCTTTACTTCCATTTTTATATTCCAGGAGTATTTCAGGGTGTTTGTGCCATAACCAGGCCGGAATAGAATAGGTTGGTGTTCCCAGGATGACCCTGATGCCAGCTTCATGTAATTTGTCAATAACACGATCCATCCATGCAAATTCGAATTCACCTTCACGGGGTTCAAACAGGCTCCAGGTGGACTCTCCCAGACGGACTACTGAAATTCCTGCATCTTTCATCATCCGTACATCTTCTTCGAGCCTTTCGAAAGGCATATACTCGTGATAATAGGCTACACCATAGAGGATATTTTCTTGTTGATAGGATTGTCCATTAACATACAGGGACAATAGTGCCAGTAATAATAGAATTCTGATAGTTTTCATATGTGTTTCTTTTATTAAGATTGTTATTGTTTTTCTTCAATATCTTCTTTGATTATATAGAATTCAGCTTATCTTCCTTTCACAAGCTTAAATTACAAAATCTAACCGATTACCGGGCCTTTCAATTACACTTTGTTAAACCATGGTTTTCTTCGGCTAAGATTTTCCTCTAAGATCAATTTTGTGTTAAAAACTGGCAGAAAAAGTAGCGGTTTCTTTTTCATGTAGTTTTCAAAATCCTAAATTGGTAATTATCTTTGAAAGATGTAAAGGAAATGATCGAACAATGTAGATGTGAATTTATCAAAATCAGACCGTTGGGCTCGCACAGTTGTGGAACATAATATCAGGTGTTTGAAGACCTTCAGGAAGAGGTATTATAAGATGCAGATTATAATAGTCCACATTTCATCAATGCAAAGGGATGGATTAAAAAATACATATTTAAAATCACTATTATGAGAATCCGAATTTGTCTTGCTTTATTGATCCTGCTCGTTGCAAATAGTTGCAATCAGGCACCTAAAGGTGATAAAATTTCCCCTTCAGATGAACCTTTAAAACCTTTAACTTTTACCAGCGAGCCGGCTCCGGAATGGACGGCCTTAATGGAGAGGACTTCCGGATGGTTTGCAGCCGACGGTATTTTTACAATTCCTCTAGATGGGAGGGAAGAGCAGCAGGTGGAGGGTAAGAAAACACTTTTTATTTTCAGCGACACATATATTGGTGAAGTAGAGAATAACGTACCCAAACCCGGGAACGTAATGGTGAACAATACCACCGCCTGGATGAAAGGCAATGAGCCGGATCCTTCTGCTATTTCATTTGAATTCAATAAAACGGAAAACGGTGAACCGACATCTTATTTTGTCCCTGACAATGAAGTGTCTGAGGAGGGGGAATACTTTTGGTTAGGCGATGGTTTTATCAATCATGAAAAAGACAATGCACTGTATATTTTCGCCTATCATGTACATAAGACAGGCCCTAATGTGTTTGATTTTGAGCAGAATAAAATTGCATTGTTAAAAATCAAAGACCCAAGGCGTGAGGGAATTTCCAGCTATGAGCAAATGCCTACCGGATTGTATTTTGTTCATCCCGAAAAAGGGGAAAGAGTATATTTTGGAAGCGGGATATTTGTAAATACAGTGGAAGCCAATGCACCCGATCCCGATGGCTACGTTTATGTCTACGGCATCATGGAGGGGAAAAAATCCCTGATCGCGGCAAGAACACTTCCCGAAGAAATTGAAGAATTCAATAAATGGACCTTCTGGAATGGAATAGAATGGGTGGGAAACAAGGAAGATGTTGCTTCCATTACCGACGGTGTTTCCAATGAACTCAGTGTAACTCCAACGGGAGATGGCAGGTATTTGTTAACCTTCACAATTTTGGGAATATCGGATAAGATAGGTATACAGGTTGGTGAAAGTCCGGTCGGCCCTTTCGGGGAGATCCATGAAGTATATACCTGTCCCGAATACAAGGAAAAAGATCTGTTGCCTTACAATGCCAAAGGGCATTATCATTTGTCCAAACCAGGAGAACTGCTGGTGAGTTATAATACCATCACAATCAACTTCTGGGAAGATATACAAAAAGATGCCACCATTTATCATCCCAGGTTTATCATAGTGAAGTACAGGTAAAATGGGAGTAGGGTATATGCGCTGACAGAAAGGGTTGTGTATACTGCTCTTGTTATACCGGGATTGTTATTATTTAACCTCTTAGTTATTTATAGTTTCATTATATGACAGTTTACTTATTATTGGATACCAAAGTAAAATTAAATATCTCATGCCTGTCAAAAGAAGTCCAGTAACGAATGGCAAGTTCTTCAATGTAAAGCCAGTATTGCTCTGTTAGCAAGTCATAATTTTCTATACCGTATTTTATTTCTTCTTGCATTTTTGCAGCAATTTCTGGTTTTAGCGAAATTTTTACTTTCTGATTATTAAATTCAAATATCGCCGAGGGTATGATTGAAATACTATCGGAAACTGTTATAAGTCCTTGCCCGATGGTCGCTCCGGTGCTTATTTGAATTCCATCGTTAAAACAGCTCAGCGGAGGCTTGCTTCCGGCAAAAGTAGTAACCGAAAGATTATTGACTCCCACATTGAAATATTCCATGGCCCGAATCCCTATTTTTGCTCCAATGATTGAATAGATTCCGGTATGTCCATGTATTTCATTGGTCATGCTTATAGCCTTCCATTCAGTTAAACCGAATTTTTTAATGGTTGAATTCAGGATTTTAACATATTTCGGCTTATACAAGGATGAATCGACCGGAAAGTTATTGAACACCCTGTTGTTAGTACTGGTGGCTGATTCTAATAATTTAGCTATTGTTTCATAAATAAAGGATTCCGGTATACTCTTATTAATTGATATGTACCTGATATTCCCTGTGGTTTTAGATTCAAATATGATGGGAACTGTAAGATAAAGGGGAATTATATCATCCCATAGTTGCAGATGTTTTTGATTTATACGCTCAATGATTTGTGATTGGTTATGAACAAACCCGATTTGTTTGGCATAAACCGAGTTGGTGTTTTTAATATTGGTTAAGTAGGCTTCATCGATAAGAAATTTATCGGAATTATTCTCAACAATATCCAGTGCAATACCTGCTTGCTTAATAAACTCATAACTTTCAGGCGATACCCGATAATTAAAGCCGTTTTCGATAGAGAGATTATTGTACCAAACTATCCGTTCAATTTTACTGACTATTTGAGGATTTGTTCTTATCCAGTCCGCATAGGTTTTAAGCGAACCCAAAGCAACAAGTGTGATTTTATCACGGTAATTTTCAACAGTCTTATTAAGCATGTCGGCTGCGTTATTTTTAAAATTCAAATCCATTAAACTTACCGAGTCTCCCCATTTTATATTTTGTGCAAAGCTTGCCCATACGGGTAATTCCTTATTTATTTTTTCAGCAATCCCTACCGGAATTCCCTCGTGATGAAAGGTCAAAAGCAATGAATTTATTTTGACATAAACTGAATCAGGCAGCAGGGTGCCTTGAGAACAGGTAATTGCTAAAATCCGTATGTCGTTTCCTGATAAAAACATGGATATAGAACGCATATCGTCCAGTGCTCCATCGGTATCAATGATAACATGGTATTTCGGTTTTCCCGAATGAGCCTTCAATTGTCCACAGATGATGGCAGACAACAACATTATTCCTAAAATTCTCTTTATCATTTTTTTAATTTTTACTAAATCAATCAAGTATTTTCCATCTGGATAATGGGTAACAATTAGTTGTACAACTTATTTTCTGTAAAATATTCAAACTACAGTTGATTTTTCTTCTTATCTGATATCGTAGAGAAATA
The DNA here is from genome assembly GCA_016783865.1 of Bacteroidales bacterium. Next base: position 6,653 of record JADHVS010000040.1, on the reverse strand, counting down.
AAAATTGTGCCAACGATTCGCGAGTATGTGTAGTTTTGAGTTGGTGCCGCCTGTCCAGAGACCTCGGGGAGAAGACAAATTGGGTATACCGCTCTTGTTAAGCCGCGTTTTCCTCTCTCTTTTTAATATTCAAGAATTCGTTGGCCTTTGAGTTCATTTCCTCCTCAATATCAAAATCATCTTGAAGACCAAGCCAAAATTTGGCAGAGGTACCAAAATACTTACTAAGTCTTAAAGCAGTATCGGCAGTTATACGTCTGCGACCCTTTAAAATTTCACTTACACGTGTTTGAGGTATGCCAATATCTTTTGATAACCTGTATGCAGAAATCTTTAAGGGCTTAAGAAATTCCTCAAGGAGAACTTCTCCCGGGTGAATATTTTCAAGCTTTGCCATGACTATTTATATTAATGATAATCAATAATTTCAACTTCGTATGAATGTCCGTCAATCCATTTGAAAATAAAGCGCCATTGATCATTTATTCTGATACTATGATAATCCTTTCGATCGCCTGCAAGTTTCTCAAGTCTATTGGCCGGAGGAACTCTTAAATCATTTATATCTATTGCATTATTTATCATTCTAAGCTTCCTCCTGGCTGTATTTTGTATTTCAGGTGGTAGCTTGGCAGATCTTGTACCTTTCCAAACTTTTTCTGTTTCTTTTGATCCGAAAGATTGAATCCTGCGAGCGCATTCCCCGCTGCTTACGGCGGGGTTAGCGAGCGCAAAAAAATAATAATAAAGGATCGAAGATTCCTCGCCGCTTGCGGCGAGGAGCTTCAATCATAGTGACGTTATGCGGTACTAACGTCAAAGGTAAGTAATTATTATGAAATATACAAGAACAAAGTGTGGCTTAACCGGTTCGCGGGTATGAGAAGCTTGGTGTTGGCCCTCCCTGTCCCCCCGAGTACTCGGGGCCATGGCGTTTATTTTGCCATACATGTGGATCGTTATTGGTTTCTTGAATAAAATTAATGTTTTCCGGGAATACAATCAACTGGAGTAGGAGAGTGCAAAAGACGTGACAAACCAAATATTTTATACCCGCTTATTATGGCTTGTTGGGCTTATTCTTCGTATGTTTTAATAGCCAGGCCTTAATTTGATCGAAATTCATTTCACCTTTCGCAATGGCTAAAACAAAGTTATATTTCTGATCTTGAGTAGCCGTAATATCCAAATCATTATCCATTAGAAAGAGACGCATAAGCACATATCCGGTTCTTTTATTGCCATCGAGAAAAGGATGGTTTGTTACAATACTCTCAATTAATGCTGCTGCTTTATCAATTGTAGTCTCATGCAGGTCTTTCTGATCAAAAGTCTGAAAAGGCCTGGCGATTGCAGATTCAAGAAGCTCGATGTCCCTGACACCATGCTGACCACCAAACCTATCGATTAAGTATTCATGGATATTTAAAACTACTTCTACATCAATCATTGCGCAAGCTTTTGAAGCAGTTCCTGATCTTCATTGATGATCTGTCGGATATTTGAGGTAAGTTGGATCTTTTCTTTTGGATTCTTGATTATTAGCTTCAGATAGCTCAGAATGTCTTCAAGCATTTCATCAGGAATGGTATCTAAAACCTTTGCAATTTCTTTTTTCAATTCATTGCTGGCCATAATGTGTGTTTTATGCAAAGATATGATTTATGTGTATTGAAATGAAATAAGCCCAATTGGCCATAACGGTTCGGTAAATGCGCAGTTTGGTTCAGGTGCGATCAAAGCGCCGGTTAGGCGCTAGCACCTGGCGCGGCTTTTGTTCTTACCGGTGGATCGTTGTTGATTTCTTTCTTAAAGTTACTGTTTTCTGAGGTTACAGTCAACTGGGCTATTGAATTGCAAAAGGCGTGACAAGCCAAATTATTTATATCCGCCAAGTTATGCCGCGTTCATTAATCTATTTCAAGACATGCAAGGTCTTTATAATCTGGACTTTGAATGAAATCAGCTATTAAACCAAAATTGTCAATTAAAACATTAGCAATGTTTTGAGTAGAGGTTTTGCCAATTCTTAACCAAATAATTTTTGGTGGAGTACCTTTGATAACGCTAAGGTCAAAGAAATCAGAATCAAAATAACAATTGTAAATAAATTACTTTTTGCATAGTCCCAAATGTCAGAATCCCTGGAATCTTCAAGCCCGACATCCTTCACCTGTTTTGAATTCGGGAATTTACCAGCAATTAAATCTACAACTCTAAAGGATATATTTTGATCTAGGAGAAGTTTCATCAAGCAACTCTGATTTTACGCTCTCTCTCGGCTGCATAAGAAAGGCATGCAGAAATATCCTCGTTGGTTAGTTCTGGGAAATCCTTTATAATCTTCTTATTTGTCATTCCTGAAGCAAGCCATCCTAAAACATCAAAGACAGTGATCCTTGTGCTACGAATGCACGGTTTGCCGAATCTTTTTTCGGGATTGATGGTTATGATTTTGTGGTAGTCAGTCATAATGCAAAGGTAGGGAAAAATATGGTACGATTATTTGATTAATGTATTAGGCATAACGGTTCGGGAGTAGCTTTCAGTTGCCGATTTCAGGGCACTTTTCTGTCAAGTTACACATAAGTTTATTAAATGCTGAAACGCTAAAACGAGCACTAACTCGGCAATTGAAGCTACACGCTGATAGCAACTGAGCGATTTGTCAGTCAGTCCAAGGGTTACAAACTTTTCAATAAACGAAATAATCCTTCAAATTTACAATTATTTTTCAGGCTGGCTCGTGTGTCAGCAAAAAGAAAGCAAAACAGGCTGTCTCATTGGCGGGTTTTGGCTTTTGCGGTGGCTTTGAGCGACCCTGCAGTGTTCCAGCCTGTGTGTGTTGGCTATTCTTTTATTATCTTATTAAATTCGAAAGACTTACCGTTCTGAAGTTTTATTAAGTAAACACCAGGAGTATAGTTGTTTGTTTGCACAACAGTCTTTTCGATCAGATTACCTTTGAAAACAATCTGGCCTAATGTATTCAGAATTTCAAAATCTATTTTTTCTCTATTTCCTTTTTTTTCTATGATTAATTCATTCGTCACAGGATTAGGGTAAATGGATATTTTTTCTGTTTGTGTGGAGGCAATCCCAACGGTGGTAATGTGTAAACAAGCAGAAGTATCGGAACATAAACCCTGAGTAATCAGTACCGCATAGTTTCCATTTGCTGTGGCAGTATAGCTTTGAGAAGTTTCACCAGGAATAATATCAAATGCATTATCGCAATCGAGCCATTGATAGCTTGCTCCGCTTGCATTGGCAATAATGGCAGGATCAGAAACTGTAAGTGAAGTATCAACGGATATAACGGATAAGTTTAGTACATACACGCTGTCGCAGCCATTAAATGTAAGCAAGCTGTCATTATAGCTTCCTGAGGAGTAATAGTAGGCCCCATGCCAGTTGTAGGTTTCTCCATTGCAGATGCTGTGGTTTTCTGTGAATGCATAAGCAGGATTTACCGTTAAATGCAGAGTGTAGATACTATCGCAACCATTTATGCTCGAATAGTTTGCTGTGAAAGTCCCCGCTGTTGTATAATTTGTTCCATGCCAATTATAAGTATCTCCATTGCAAATGCTGTGGTTTTCTATGAACGCATAAACAGGATATACCGTAAGTAAAGCTGTATCTGATTGTATGCTTATTCCAGGACAGGTAGAGGTAACAATACAACGATATTGATAAGCATTCATGCCAGATGTAGCACCGGTAATGTGCAGCGTATCATCAGTTACATCAGAATATATGCTGTCATTAGTAAGATTTGAAAATCCTGTACCTGCATCCACCTGCCATTGATAGGTAATTCCGTTGCCTGTGGCCACAGTGATGAAAAAAGCATTTTCTCCTTCACGCACAGAAGCATCCAGAATAGAGGCTATGAATTTCGGTGGTACACAAATCTCAATAAGGTGAGTATATTCTGGGTTTTGACCGTTCGCTGCATTAAAATCCAGTTTTTTGGTGCAGGTGGTGGTAGCAGTATCATATTCGAATATAACACCCATATCATTCGCTCCTCCATCGCGAGTCATCCCATATAATTTTCCGTTGGAGGCCTGTATAAGCGAGCCATAAGGATGGCTTCCATTGGTGACCCCATTAAAATCCAGTTTTTTGGTGCAGGTGGTGGTAGCAGTATCGTATTCGAATAGAACACCCATATCATTCGCTCCTCCTTTTGCAGTCATTCCATATAATTTCCCGTTAGATGCTTGCATAAGCGAACCATAAGGATAGCTTCCATTGGTGGCCCCATCAAAATCCAGTTTTTTAGTGTAGGTGCCGGTGGCAGGATCGTATTCAAATAGAACACCCATATTATTTGCTCCTCCTTTTACAGTCATCCCGAATAATTTTCCGTTGGATGCTTGCATAAGCGAGCCCTCAGGATAGCCTCCATTGGTGGCCCCTGCAAAATCCAGTTTTTTGGTATAGGTGGTAGTGGCAAGATCGTATTCGAACAAAACACCATAAAAAAACGCTCCTGCATATGCATTCATCCCGTACAATTTTCCGTTGGATGCCTGCATAAGCGAGCCACGAGGATAACCACCATTGGCAATTCCAAAATCCAGTTTTTTGGTGTAGGTTACGGTAGCGGGATCGTATTCAAATAGAACACCCATATCATTCGCTCCTCCTTTTTCAGTCATCCCATATAATTTCCCGTTGGAAGCCTGCATAAGTGAGCCATAAGGACGTCTTGCACTGTAAAAATTCAGTTTTTTGGTGTAGTTGTCGGTAGCGGGATCGTATTCAAATAGAACACCCGTATAACTTCCTCCTCCTTCTGCAGTCATCCCGTATAATTTCCCGTTGGAGGCTTGCATTAGTGAGCCATAAGGATTATTTTCATCAGTGCCCGCTGTAAAATCCAGTTTTTTTGTGCAGGTGGTGGTAGTAGTATCGTATTCGAATATAACACCCATATCATTCGCTCCTCCATCGTGAGTCATCCCATATAATTTCCCGTTGGATGCCTGCATAAGCGAGCCATAAGGATAGCTTCCATTTGTGGTACCTGTAAAATCCAGTTTTTTAGTGAAGGTGTCGGTAGCGGGATCGTATTCAAATAGAACACCCATATTATTCGTTCCTCCATCGTGAGTCATCCCATATAATTTCCCGGTGGGGGCTAGCATAAGCGAGCCATAAGGATAGCTTCCATTGGTGGCCCCATCAAAATCCAGTTTTTTGGTGTATGTGTCGGTAAGGGTATTGTATTCGAATAGAACACCCATATCATTCGCTCCTCCACTGAAAGTCATCCCATATAATTTACCGTTGGAGGCTTGAATTAGCGAGCCACGAGGATAGCTTCCATTGGTGCCCCCTGCAAAATCCAATTTCTTGGTGCAGTTGGCGGTAGCAGTATCGTATTCGAATAGAACACCCATATCATTCGCTCCTCCAGTGTTAGTCATACCATATAATTTCCCGTTGGAGGCCTGCATAAGCGAGCCATAAGGATAGCTTCCATTGGTAGTTCCTGCAAAATCCAGTTTTTTGGTGCAGGTGGTGGTAGCAGTATCGTATTCGAATAAAACACCCATATCATTCACTCCTCCAGTGTTAGTCATCCCATATAATTTCCCGTTGGATGCTTGCATAAGCGAGCCATGAGGATAGCTTCCATTGGTGACCTCAAAATCCAGTTTTTTGGTGTAGGTGTCGGTGTCGGGATCGTATTCGAACAAAACGCCATAGTTAATCGCTCCTCCAGTGTTAGTCATCCCATATAATTTCCCATTGGATGCCTGCATAAGCGAGCCATAAGGATATCTTCCATCGGTGATTCCAAAATCCAGTTTTTTAGTGTAGGTATCGGTGGCGGGATCGTATTCGAATAGAACACCTCTATGATCCACTCCTCCATCGTGAGTCATCCCATATAATTTCCCGTTGGAGGCCTGACATAAATGAGAATATGGGGTTCGTCCGAGGTCTTCAATAAACGAATTCATCAGTTGTTGGTTATCACCGTTACTGTCAGTTTTAAAAATTACACCTCCACCGGTGCCACCCTCTTTTGTCATTCCCCAGAGTTCGGTTTGGTTTTGGGCAAAGCCGGTAAAAGACGAAAGGGAAAAGGTGAAAATGAGGATCGCCAGGTCTGTTGAAAGTTTGTTCATGGTTATTAGTTTGAGTTTTTAATTTAGTATGTATAAAAAAGTAATTTCACATTATATGCTTTTAAATTTCGTTTCACAAATTTATCATCTTTTCAAAGTAAAAAAATCATTTTAAAATACATACAAAAAAAATTAAGGGTCGAAAGATTTGCTCTTTTGGCTGCCTTCTTGTGTCGGCTTTGTGCGTATGCAGACAGCCAAATGTGCAAATGTGAGAGGGCATTCCTTATTTGTTTTCTGCGGGTCGCCAAAAAAACTAAATCTTTTGTCTTTCCAGTCAGTCACTTTTTCTATTTCGTATTTCGTTGTCAAATTCAATTTTCCTTGTCAAGTTTGTAGTCCGTTGTTTTTTCTTCGCCTTGTTGCTAACGCGGCGCTAAACGAAGTTCCGCACTGAGGGCGAAGGCTGGCGAGCTTGCTCGCACAGGCTGTAAAGTCCGTAAGGGCGGGACCAAATTGCGTTTAGCATTTTGTTCTGGCACGTTTTGATTCGATATCCAGCTA
>JADHVS010000223.1 GCA_016783865.1 Bacteroidales bacterium | reverse complement strand
ACCGGGATCAATGATGAAAACATTTTTGAGCACCTTGTGAAAAACGGGGCCAATATTCGGGAAGTCGACCAGAAAGGGAGTCTGAGTGAAGGAAAAGAACTAGCCGCACATATTTTTGAAGAAGAATACCTGGATGGATACGTGGCTCACGCACCCATAGAACCTCATACTGCTACGGCTGTCATGGAAGGGGATAAAATGACAATATGGGCTTCATGCCAGACACCATATCCCACCCGGGAGGAAATTTCCGAAGAACTGGGATTACCATTAAAAAACGTGCGTTTAAAGCAAATTTTTGTGGGAGGTGGTTTTGGAGGTAAAACTTCTAATCCCCAAGCTGTTGAAGCAGCCCGCCTGGCAAAAATCACAGGCAAACCTGTTCAATTGGTTTATACCAGGGAGGAGGAGTTTTTCTATGACAGGCTGAGACCGGCTGCCGTAGTTAAAATAAATTCTGGTATTTCAGAATCGGGGCTCATTACCTATTGGGATTACTCAGTCTATTTTGCAGGAAGCAGGGGTGCAGCACAATTCTATTCCATCCCCCATCATAAAACAGTTTCCATTGACGGGGGACGGGGAAGCAGGGTGCATCCATTTTATACCGGTGCCTGGCGCGCTCCGGCACAGAACACCAATACTTTCGGACGCGAACAACAGATAGATATAATGGCATTCAAGGCAGGTATGGATCCACTCGAATTTCGCCTGAAAAACCTTGAATATGAAAGGATGATAACAGTATTAAAAGCAGCAGCTAAAAACTTTGGTTACACCCCTCAAAAGGGACCGAGCGGCAGGGGATACGGGATGGCTTGTGGCAGCGATACCGACACCTGTGTGGCAGTATTCGTTGAAATTGAAGTTGACAAGTCTACTGGCCATGTCCAGGTAAAACGGGCTTCGTGTGCACAGGACATGGGGCTTGTTGTGAACCCGCAAGGAGCCATCATTCAGGCTGAAGGGTGCATTATAATGGGTCTTGGGTACGCCCTCTCCGAAGATATTAAATTCGAGAACGGTGAAATGCTGACAAAGAATTTTGACACCTATGAGTTTACAAGGTTCTCCTGGACACCTGAGATAGATGTGGAGCTGGTAGAAAGTAAAGAAACGGTTCCTCATGGTGGAGGCGAACCCGCCATTATCTGCATGGGTGGTGCCGTTGGAAATGCTATTTTCGATGCCACCGGGGCCAGGTTATATCAGATGCCAATGACTCCGGAGAGAGTGCTTGAGGCTATACGTCAGACCAAAAACGGTTAATGATATTCTCTCTTACTTATTGACTTGCAGACTTGCAGACTTGCAGACTCGTGGACTCTTCAATGGTTCCAATCCGGTGGATCATAACCCAGGATATGCTTAACAAAAAAGTCCCTGCGTTTTCGCTCCCCGTATTCCCCACCTGATGTATGATTCATGCCCGGCAGCACAACGAGTTCAAACTCTTTACCGGCCTTAATGAGGGCATCGGCCACCTGGATGGTCGAAGCCGGATCGACATTATCGTCTACCTCACCGACAAGGAGCATCAGCTTTCCTTCAAGTAAATGGGCATTGTCTACGTTTGAGTTTTCTGCATAATGCGGACCCAGCGGATACCCCATCCACTGTTCGTTCCACCAGATCTTGTCCATCCGGTTGTCATGGCATCCGCAGGATGCAACGCCTACCTTGTAGAAGTCAGGATGGAAAAGCAGGGCGGCCATGGCATTTTGCCCCCCGGCCGAGGTTCCGAAAATTCCAACATTGGATATATCCATATAGGGATATTTGTTAGCAGCAGCCTTTATCCAGAGTTTCCTGTCGGGATAACCTGCATCTTTGATATCCTGCCAGCAAACATCATGAAATGCCTTCGACCTGTTCGAAGTGCCCATCCCGTCTATCTGGACTATAACAAATCCCAATTCGGCGATACCGGAAAAACTTCTGCTGTAGGGACTGAATGTTTTTGGCACAAATGAGCTGTGAGGCCCGGCATAAATATATTCGATAACCGGGTATGACTTCCCCGTTTCGAATATGGTGGGTTTGTATATAATTCCCCAGATATCAGTTTTGCCATCTCTCCCTTTTGCAGTAAAAACCTCAGGCATATTCCAGCCGTATTCCAGCAGGTCGGATATATCTGCCTTCTCCAGCTCCATAATAACATTTCCTGTAGAGGTTTCCCTTAAAACGGTCTCAGGTGGCATGTCAACCCGTGAATAATGATCAACAAAAAAGGTTTTGTCCTCTGAGAAGGTTCCCTGGTGAAATGCATTCTCAGGAGTCAGTCCGACCAGGTTCCTGCCGTCGAAACCGATGCGATAATAGTGGATCAGGTAGGGATCCTCTCCCCTTTTACGGCCATTTCCTGAGAAAATAATCTGCCTGTTATCCTCATCTACATGGATGACACTCCTGACAACCCACTCCCCCTGAGTGATCTGATTCTTAACCTGTCCTGTCTTTCCGTCGACAAGATAAAGATGGTTCCAGCCATTCCGCTCTGAGGCCCAGATTATCTCCTCCCCGTCATTCACATCCCGGCGGATCTTTTTACTGCTGTAATCGATAAACGTGTTACTCCTTTCATCAATCAGGATTTTAGTTTTACCGGTCGTGGCATCTACTTCAACCACCTGGTAGACCTGGTGCCCCCGTTGATTGAATTCAAAAGTGAATGCCCTGCTGTCATCCCACCACTTAAGATTATTCAGACTAAACTGGTTTGTAAATGGTTCGCCATTTACAGGGATTTGCATTTTGCCGGCCACATCGAACAGGCCGGGCATGCTTACCGGCAATGCATCCCCGGGCTTAAAATATTCTCTCTGATGCAGTTTGGGTTGTAGCTGGTCTTCGGGCGACGATTCGACAAAATAGATCAGGTGCTTTTTTGCATCTCTGATCTTTAAAGTGGCGATCTTTTTGGAATCAGGTGACCATTCCATATAGGATGAGTAATATTCTCCTTCAGCTCCATCGTAGCTGAGCTGGTGCGCCTTTTTAGTTTTTCTGTCGTGTATATACACATTATAATCCCTGATAAATCCTTCCCACAATGAATCAGGAGAAACCACCGGATCATTGGCCAGCTCATCCCTGGCATCTCCCCAGTACTTACTTTCGCTCTCTGACCGGTCTATATCCTCTGTTTTCTCAAGTGTTTTCTCACTGACCAGGTATTTCCATTTCGCATTATTGACCATAAAGCTGAGTTCCGTCAGATCCTTTGTGAACTCCAGATCCCTTATTGGCAGTGAATCCGCCCTGTAAGCTATACCGGTCTTTTCTTTCAGCTGATCCGAAAGATTTTCCAAATCGAATGCTTCATTTTTTTCGGTTTTATCGGCATTCACAAGGTAATATTTATCCCCTGCCCTGGTTTTCACCATGTACCAGAATGTATTTGATTTATTGATCCAGGTGGGACTTATAAATGCCTGATAAACAAGATCATTGAATTTGATCGTGGAATCCGCTCTTTGATAGTCAATCTTTGTTAACTGACCCGAGACGAACAGGTTAGTAAAGATAACCAGCAATAAGGTTGGCATTAGTTTTCTCATATATATCGGATTAGGGTATGCATCGGGGAAAAAACCGCAATGAACAAAGAATTACCAGATTTATGGTGTTATTCCGGTATTTTTCTGATCAGGACCCGGTAGACTATCTTATCGGCTTCCTGGACTGCATTGAAGTGGATCCAGTATTTGCTGCTCTGGTAGATGTTGTAATCACCGGGATCGCGCAGATAGGAATCTGTAAAGGTGAACTCTTTTTTACCGGATTCAAGCAACGGCATATGAGAAGATTCGCAATACCTCATGCAACTTACATAATTGTCCCGTGAGTAGGTGATGTATTCCACACAATCGTCCTTCCAGTCAAAGTTTTCAGGATCCTTGATCACATATTTCATGACGAATGCATCCGACTGGTGGGAAGTGCGCCCATGGTACCACTGGTAAAAAAAGACATTTTCATAATCCTCACCATTAAACTCCAGCTTGAATCCTTTTGAAGCTAAAGTGGACTTGGACTTGTTTATATCGGAGTTAAATACGGTCAGCAGGTCTCCCATAAATAGTGGGCCTGGTTGAGCATTTGCTGCAATAAGCACGAAAAGCAATACTGCTGTGATAAGGGTTTTTGTTTTCATCAACAGTAAAATGATATCCGAAATTATGAAATTCTTTAATAACCTCTGTGGGATCACAGAGCAAATTTCCTGCCTAAATCATTAAATAGTTATGGATAGTATTGATTCCCTGCGAAAATCTATGCCATCTGGGGTGGTGCAAATGACACCTAACTTACTCTATATCAATTTGTAATAGACATCATTCCAGCGCAATTCCTTTTTGAAATCAGAAATCGATGTTTCTTCATCAATGAGAAGAAATTCAATCCCGGCCATTCCGGCAAAAATTTCCATGTGATCTTTGGTTACCACCTGGCTGAATCCGGTATGGTGGGCACCACCGCCAAGAATCCAGGCACCTGCTGCCACTTCAAGGTTGGGTTTTGGATCCCATAATATACGTGCAACAGGGAGTTTCGGCAAATCGGGTATTTCGGTCACTTCAACGGTATTAACGATCATCCTGAACCGGTTTCCAAGGTCGATGACAGTGGCATTGAGTGCATTGCCAGGGGCACATTTAAAGACCAACCTGACCGGATCCTCCTTCCCGCCGATCGAGAGCTGATGTAACTCCAGGGAAGGCTTTGAATCAGCCACTGAGGGACAAACCTCCAGCATATGGGCTCCCAATACCCGGTTACCATCAGGATGCAGGTGATAGGTATAATCTTCCATAAATGATGTACCACCTTCCAGTCCGGATGCCATCACCTTCATACTTCTCACCAGGGCTGCTGTTTTCCAGTCTCCTTCTGCTCCAAAGCCATATCCTGCTTCCATGAGTCGCTGCACAGCAATTCCCGGCAATTGTTTCAGTCCATGCAGGTCTTCAAATGTGGTAGTAAACGCCTGGAATCCGCCCGACTCAAGAAAGTTTTTCATGCCTGCTTCTATCCGTGCAGCCTCCTGAACAGAACTTGAATTTTCATCAAATACCTTTTGGTCTATTTCATATTGATCCCGATAAATATCGACCAGTTGTTTTACTTCTGACTCTTTTACATCGTTAACGCATTTCACCAGGTCGCCCACACCATATCCATATACAGAATAACCAAATTTTATTTGTGCTTCTACTTTATCTCCCTCAGTAACGGCCACTTCCCGCATATTATCTCCAAAACGGGCTATTTTCATTGACTGTGAATCGTGCCAGGCCAGGGCTGCCCTGAACCAGGTATCCAGTTCATTTATGACCCTTTGCTCCTTATAATGGCCGACAATTACTTTCCGGTCGATGTTCATCCGGGATCCTATGAAACCAAATTCACGACCCCCATGGGCCGATTGGTTAAGGTTCATAAAATCCATATCGATTGAATCCCACGGAATATCGCGATTAAACTGGGTATGGAGGTGAACAAATGGTTTGTTCAACGTTTTCAGACCGGCAATCCACATTTTGGCCGGAGAAAAAGTATGCATCCATGCGATCAGACCGATACATTTATTATCTACATTAGCCTGCTGGCAGACAGAGAGTATCTCATCTGGTGTAGTGAGTGTACTTTTATATATGATTTTAACCGGGAAATCACCTTCCTTATCAAGTGCAATAGCTATCTCTTCTGAGTCTTTTGCAACCTGTCTGAGGGTTACTTCCCCGTACAAATCCTGGCTGCCGGTTATGAACCAAACCTGATATTCCATTTGTTGATTTTTTATAATATTAATAAGTTTACTATAATTTACTAAGGTATAAAATTAAATGTAATTTATACATTAATTTTTTTAATTGAAATAGCAAAATAGTTGGAACTCAGTCTTCCGGGCAATCTAAAAAGATGACACGAGATGTTGAAAACTAAATAGTCGTGAATAATAAAGAAAGGGAATTTGGTATATAGTAAGTTCAATTCACTTTAAGGAAGAAGTCTCCCCTGGGTTCATGTCTACCAAACTCTTTTAAGACTGGCTCTGTAATATTTCTTTCCATTGATCTGAAAATTTTACCTGGTGTAACAAACTCGTCCTCGCTATTCAATATATCTATCAATTTTGATGCAAAAGGTGAATGTTTCAGCGAATTCTGCCAGTAATCCGGGACTTCACCCTTACCTGAAGCAAGATAAATTCTAGTATAATAATCTTTCTTCCTTTCAATAAGTTCGTCTATAGTTATATCAGAGATATCCGAACTATAATCTGAGAGTGAAAGATCCCTGGCATTAAAATCAAAGTGAGCACCAAAACAAATATCAAACATAATGAAGATATTCTTTGAAGGAAGGTTGTCAATTAACCTGTTTAATTTAGCCATCTGCAGGTAGCTGTCCCTGCCAAAATCAGAGTTCAGGGGCTTAGAATCGGTTGTTACTATAAAACCATCTGAATAGTCCAGATCAAAATACCCGTGTCCTGCAATAAATATCAAAAGATTATCATTTTCCTGCAACTTTGCCTTATAATCAATAATGGCTAACAGAATGCTGTCCCTTGGCTTATTTACCAGGGTCTTCACAAGGAATCCATACCTGTTTTTGAGAATATTTTCAATTTCAGTTGCGTCATTAACCGGATTCCTCAGGTCACGCCAGTCCTGATTATCATTGTAATCATTTGTGGCTATTACAAGGGCGTAATTTGTTTTACCGGGTTTGTTGATTTCTCCCTTTAAATCTTCAGTATATACTGTTTTAGGTCCTCTGCTTATGTTGCCGGATTGATTCCTCAATGTTAGCAGTTGATTATAATCTTTCTCGGCTGTAGTTTAAAATAGCGATTATTATTGTATCTTTATTGAAAATATCCTTTCATGGAACTATCAAAAGAAGATATTAGATCTTTCCTTCTCTCGTTGCCAAAAGAAGAACAATTTGTTTTTGTTGATGAACTAAAAG
>JADHVS010000222.1 GCA_016783865.1 Bacteroidales bacterium | reverse complement strand
GAAATGGATCGGCTGGGATTTGGTAATTGCACCAACACCGGAGCATGTGAAGCCGAATGTCCAAAAGAAATTAAGTTATCAAATATTGCCAGACTGAACCGGGAGTTTTACGTTGCAAAACTGGTTTAAATTGTCATCCCGAATTCAGTTCGGGATCTATGAGATGCTGAAACCAGTTCAGCATGACGATCTATCTCTTCATTGTATTTTCCACTTCTTCGATTGTCTTTGGAATAGGCTTCCCGAGAACCCGTGAACCTGTTTCTGTTACCAGCACATCATCCTCAATCCTGGCTCCGCCAAAATCTTTATATGACTCAACGGCATCATAGTTAATAAACTCCGTGAATTTTTTCTCTGAGCGCCATATATCGATGAGCGCCGGGATGAAGTAACAACCAGGTTCATTTGTTATTACATAGCCTGGTTTCAACTCTTTGCCAAGCCTGAGGAAAGCCGTGCCAAATTGTGTGCTTCTCTGAATGCTTTCATCATATCCTACATAATTCTCGCCAAGCCCTTCCATGTCATGTACATCCATGCCCATCATGTGACCCAGCCCATGGGGGAAGAACAATGCGTGTGCGCCAGCTTGAACGATTTCATCCACATCACCTTTCATTAATCCAAGATCTTTTAAATCACTGGCAATGATCCTGGCAGCCATCATGTGAAGGTCTTTATGCAGCATGCCTGGCTTCGTAGCAGCAGTGGTTTCAGTTATTGCTTTCAGAACGATGGAGTAGATATCTTTCTGCCGCCGGGAGAATTTTCCTCCTACCGGGCAGGTCCTGGTTATATCACTTGAATACCCCATCTCCGATTCGGCACCACAATCAGTCACCAAAAGACGACCCTCTTTGAGCATGTTACCATGATAATGATTATGAAGAATCTGACCATTGATAGTAAGAATGATCGGGAATGAGGTCAGGTAGGCCTTTGAAAGAGCTATACCTTCAACGGCTCCAAAAACTTCTTTTTCCGGAATGCCGGGATAGGCCATCTTCATAGCAGTTGTATGCATCTCATAAGCTACGTCAACCATCTTTTCAATCTCGGCCAGCTCAATTTCAGATTTGATGGAGCGTAATTCAATCACACCTTTAATAAGGCTGACCGAAAAGTTTTGCTTCGCCTCCTGGTTTGAAGAAGACAGCATTTCACTCAGCTCAATGATCTGATCGCCCCTGTAAGGAGGGAGATAATGAATGGTCCGCCCATCAGCCATGGCACTTTTAATAACATCTGTCAGGCTATTTCGGGGGCTTACATTCTTCACGCCAACCTGTTCAGCCTGATCGGCCATTTTTGGTTGTGCTCCCATCCAGATGATACCATCCATGTCCACATCATTACCAAACAAATGGTCCTCTCCTGTCTCAAAATCTATGATCCCGGCCATGTCAGGTTTATTGTATCCGAAGAAATATAAAAACGAGCTATCCTGACGAAAATGGTAAGTATTATCCGGATAATTTATCGGACTTTCATTATTCCCCGGAAATAATCCTATACCATTTTTCACCAGTGATCTGAGTTGATCCCGTCTTTCAGTATATACCTTTGATTCAAACATGATATTAGTTTTTTAATTTTGTTTCGAAATTAATATGAATATCCCGTTATGCAAATGAGAGAAGTCATTTTAATTATTATCCTGTAAAATCCGGTCTGCTTTTCTAATAAAAATTTATTCTTCCGGCCATCCTTCGCACTTCAACCATCCAAGTTATTTTATTAACAACTTCAAAATCATTCGAATACGCATTGCACTGAAGACAACCGCTTAACTACTTTTCTTACAACCAAATAGCACTTCCCGGTAAAATACAAAAAATATGTACGAATAGGCTTGCGTATTGTTAATAATTTTATATATTCGCAGTTAGCCTCCGAGTTATTAACAATCGTTTAACAATCTTTTTAACAATGCCCTATCGAAGACTTCCCAACACCGATAATGCCCGACTGAAGGCAATGAAAAAAGCACAGGAAAAAGGTAAAGAGATTCCCCCGTTTAAACTTGCATTTTCACAAAGTTCTCTCTATAAAGTAACATCATTCCTGCCTGCTTTTGAAAAAACAATGTTGCACCAGAAAGGATCATTTACCACGCAGATAGATAGGAATAAGGATTATCATTCACAATTGAAAAAGGCAAAATTGTACATTTCTCATTTTATCCAGGTAGTTAACATGGCAATTCAGAGGGGTGAGCTGTCTTCTTCTATCCGTGACTATTACAAGCTTAATGGTTATGGGAAAAAATTACCTCCCCTCAATAACGAAGAAGATGTGATCAGATGGGGCAATACTATTTTAGAGGGAGAGACACAAAGAATGCGAAAAGGATTAAGCCCGATAACCAATCCCACTGTTGCAGTGGTGAAGGTTAGGTACGAGAAGTTCCTTGAGTCATACAGAAATCAGAAAAAACTGCAGGAATCTACCAACAGAGCACTCCAGGAACTGAAAACTATCAGGCCCCGGGCCGACGATATCATTTTGGATATCTGGAACGAAGTTGAAGATTCTTTTAAAGATCTGCCGGATAACCTTAAAAGGGAAAAGGCTGCTGAATATGGGCTCGTTTATATTCACAGAAAAAACGAACAAAATAATCACAGCATGTTTGAATCCTCGAGGCAAAGCATCAGCTAAGCCTCTTTTTTTCATTATAATATATTCCTGTCAACATCACGGTTATAGCCAGTGCACTGAATCCTGTATAGATCAGGGTGTCGCCGGTTGATCCTACTGTATCCAGGTCATACTGGATGACCCCATCCGAATAGAGATAAACAAAAACCACAGCCATTGCATTGTTAATGAAGTGAGCGATCACCGGGACCCATATGGTTCGTGTCCAAACGAAAAGGTACCCGAACAGGACACCAAGGGCCATTCGCGGAAGAAAGCCCAGGAACTGAAAATGCATTATACTGAACAGGATCGCCGAAACAAGTATGGCTATATGATGATTTTTAAACCATTCTGTCAGGATCCGCTGGATAACCCCCCTGAACAAAAACTCTTCCCCAAGAGCAGGGATCACAGCAATCATGACCAGGTTAACAATGAATCCCCATCCACTGGTTGCAGAAAAAAAAGCATTCATCATATCCTGTGCATCCTTCTCACTACTCCTGATCTTTTCTTCAATCCCGGCCAGTTTATCAGGCAGGGATATTCCCATATTCAATTCGACCAGAAAATTAATCACCGGGACTGCACACAGGAGCAGCAATACAACCACTATGGCAGTTACCAGAGACGGACGATTATGAGCCAGAATATATTTAAAACTATTACCCTGGATAAAATATCCTGCAAGTATTCCGGGAACCAGGAACAAGCCAATAGAGTAAAATATCTGCAAAAATTTCAAATAACCTAAATGTTCCGTAAACAGATCTTGCTTAAGTATGCCCGCAATATCATTATATGAAACATTAAAAAATACTGATCCAAGTAAAACTGAAAAGAAAAAAATAAACAGGTATGAGACAGCCATAAGGGCCGGCACAAATATCAATTTTAAGAACGGGGGAGTATTGTCAAAAAAGGCTGATCTCATTTCTGTCAAATTGATAATTTTGTCTAAAAGTATTAATATTTTCCGCATTGCTGAAAATTGGCCATACTGTCATTGAGGATCACCCTATCCTGTTAGCTCCAATGGAGGATTTAACCGATCCGTCATTCCGGTATATATGTAAAATGTATGGTGCCGACATGATGTATACAGAATTTATTTCTTCTGATGGGCTCATCAGGGACGGGAAAAAAAGTGTGAAAAAGCTGGAAATCTATGATTATGAACGTCCCATTGGAATTCAATTATATGGACATATTCCGGACTCCATGGTGGAAGCAGCCAAAATCGCTGAGATAGCAAATCCTGAACTTATCGACCTGAATTTTGGATGCCCGGTAAGAAAAATTGCGCGCAGGGGTGCAGGAGCCGGCATGATGAGAGATGTCCCGCTGATGATTGAAATAACAAAGAAGGTTGTGGAAGCAACTTCCCTCCCGGTATCCGTTAAAACCCGGCTTGGGTGGGACGAATCGAATAAAAACATTTTGGATATTACCCTTCGTTTACAGGACGTGGGTATCCAGGCTATCACCATCCATGGCAGAACAGGTATACAATTATATAAGGGGAAGGCTGACTGGACCCTGATCGGGGAGGTCAAAAATCACCCCGGTATACATATCCCGGTCATCGGGAATGGAGATGTCGATCACCCGGTCAGGGCGAAAGAAATGTTTGACCGGTATGGCGTTGATGCCATCATGATCGGAAGGGCTGCAATAGGCAAGCCATGGATATTCAGGGATATTAAACATTATTTAAAAACAGGAGAAATCCTACCGCCTCCTTCTGTGCAGGAAAGGGTTGACCTGGCAAGACTCCATCAGAAAAAATCACTGGAACATAAGGGTGAGAGCAGGGGATTGTATGAAATGCGGCGCCATTTTTCCAATTACTTCAAAGGATTACCCGACTTTAAGCAACTCAGGCTGAAACTGGTGACATCGACCGACCTCGAAGAGATCCACCATATCCTGGATACGATTCTTGAGAAGTATCGTGATTTTGATGATCTCAATTGATCATCAGGTCGGTTTTTTTCTCAGGATGATCAAGAGTGTAATGCAGTCCTCGGCTCTCTTTTCTGTCCTGGGCCATCTTGATGATCAGATATCCCACGTTGATCATGTTTCTTAATTCACAGAGCTTAACGGAAAGAGTGGATTTTTTATATAATTCTTCCGTTTCCCTGAAGATGATCTCAAGACGATGCAATGCCCTGATTAATCTTAAATCGGACCTCACAATGCCTACATAATTACTCATGAGCTGCTGCATTTCCTTATAGTTCTGAGTAATCAGCACCATCTCTTCCGGGTGAGATGTACCTTCATAATCCCAATCCGGGATTTGTTCCTGATGATTGATCTCAGGTAATTGTTGAATGGCATTTTGAGCAGCCTTATCCGCATATACGATGGCTTCGATAAGAGAATTGGATGCCAGGCGATTGGCACCATGTAAACCGGTACTGGCAGTTTCTCCCACAGCATACAGGTGCTTGATCCAGGTCTTCCCATCTGTATCCACCTTAATCCCCCCGCACATATAATGAGCTGCAGGCACAACAGGAATCATGTCCCGTGTGATATCAATGCCAGCAGATAAACATTTTTTATGGATGTTTGGGAAATGCTGTGTCAGACTTTCACTGTCAAAAAAAGTGGCATCCAGGTAAACAAAATCCTCTCCACGCAATTTCATCTCATGGTCGATTGCACGCGCCACAATATCTCTTGGTGCAAGGCTTTCCCGCTCATCATATTTCCTCATGAATTCTTTCCCATCCTGGGTCTTCAACAAGGCCCCGAATCCTCGCAGCGCCTCAGTTATAAGAAATGACGGCCGCTCTCCGGGATGATAAAGGGATGTCGGATGAAACTGGACAAATTCCATGTTCTCAATCAATCCCTTCGCCCTGTAAACCATTGCAATCCCATCACCGGTTGCAATGTTCGGATTGGTAGTCGTATGGTACAGGTTCCCTACTCCGCCTGATGCAATAAGGGTATTTTTTGCAAGCAGAGTGACCACCTTGTCTGAATTTAAATCAAGCACATAGGCGCCAAAGCACTGAATATCGTCATTGTATCTTCGTACCAGGTGTCCGAGGTGATGCTGGGTGATAAGGTCGACTGCAAAATGATTCTCCAGTACTTCAATATTCCTGTGATTCCTGACCTTGTCGCTCAGGGCCCGCTGAATCTCAAATCCCGTGTTATCTTTATGATGCAGTATCCTCTTTTCCGAATGCCCCCCCTCTTTTGCCAGGTCGAATTCTCCGTTCGACTTTTTATCAAAATTGGCACCCCATTCAATCAGCTGATCTACTTGCTTTGGCGCTTCTTTCACAACCATCCTTACTACGCGCTCATCGCATAATCCATCACCTGCAATGAGTGTATCACTGATATGCTTATCATAACTATCCGGCTCATAGGTAACTGCGGCAATTCCTCCCTGGGCAAAACTGGTATTGGTCTCATCGAGGGTAGTTTTAGTAACGACACATACCGTTCCTTTAGCAGCAGCTTTTAATGCAAAACTTAATCCGCCCAGACCGGAACCAATAACCAGAAAATCAACTTTACGTTGCATACGTTTAAAATTTTTGACTTACAAATATAACGAAATCAACACATCCAAATCATCGTAGCATATTCTTAACATAAAGATAAAGATTGACATCCAAGTATTTTCCGGCAGAAATATTTACTTTTGTCCGGTAATTTTAAAATCAAGATAAGCTCAATGAATCAGGACGATCGATTTAAAAAAATCATCTCACATGCTAAGGAATATGGATTTGTTTTTCCATCGAGTGAAATTTATGATGGCATGGGAGCCGTTTACGATTACGGACAGAACGGTTCGGAGCTAAAGAACAATATTCGTCGTTACTGGTGGGATTCGATGGTCTACCTGCACGAAAACATCGTGGGAATTGATTCTGCCATCTTTATGCACCCCACAATCTGGAAGGCTTCGGGCCATGTGGATGCATTCAATGATCCCCTCATCGATAACAAAGATTCAAAAAAGCGGTACAGGGCAGATCAGCTGATTGAAGATTACCTGGCGAAGATCGGGCTGAAAATCGACAAGGAAGTTCAGAAGGCAGCAGAACGCTTTGGAGATGATTTTGACGAGGAAAAATTCCGGGGTACCCATCCCAGGGTATTGGAGAACAAAAAGAAATATGATGCGGTATATGCACGGTTTGTTAAGGCACTGGAAAAGGACGACCTGAATGAATTGAAACAGATCATTATCGATTGTGAGATTGCAGATCCTGAATCGGGATCAAGGAACTGGACTGACGTAAGGCAATTCAACCTGATGTTCGATACCCGGGTGGGTTCAGTTACCGAAGATGCAGATAAGATCTTCCTGCGTCCCGAAACCGCACAGGGTATATTTGTCAACTACCTTAATGTTCAGAAAACAGGCAGGATGAAGATCCCGTTTGGTATTGCCCAGGTTGGCAAGGCTTTTAGAAATGAGAT
>JADHVS010000221.1 GCA_016783865.1 Bacteroidales bacterium | reverse complement strand
AATCGGCCTTGCAAGAGCAGAAGCGAAAATAGGGATGATGAACTTAACCTACAATATTTGTCGTTGTGTTCAATTGAAATTGGTTGTTGCCATGGGATAGGTATGCCCAATCGTGAAAGTTAAACTTCGTAACACGCTAACAAATAGGATGTTACGTCTGGCGGATAGCAAAATTAATTTTAAAAGAGAAAACGGATTAGATTTGTTGTCAAATATTGAGATTGAAAAAAGAGGTTTTTAGAGGTGCCCATAAGTAAATAAAAAATCGCACATGATACCATGGAAGGAAATTGTAGAATATCTTGAACAAGGAGCATTATCTCCGGGGAAGGATATATTGGACTGGATGAATGAAAGCACTGAAAACAAAAAAATATTTGATGAGATTGTTGATATCTGGAAGCTTACCGGGGAATTGCCAACACACTTTTCCCCTGACGAATCATTGGCTTGGGAAACAATCTCTTCCAGGGTTAATAAACATCCTCACAGGGAGCTGATCCATTGGTTATCAAGAGTGGCTGCGGTCTTTATTGCCGTTGCACTTGGCTTTGCATTACATACTGCAATTGATTACTTGAAGCCTGTAAGTACCGTGGAAGTAGTTTCACCCATGGGACAAAAGAGTCGTGTTATTCTACCCGATGGATCCATTGTTACTCTTAATGGTGGTACCAGCCTCAAATATCCCTCTCGTCTAAAAAAATCTGTAGTAGATATGGAATTATCAGGCGAAGCCTATTTCGAAGTTAAAAGCAATTCTTCAAGAGATTTTATTGTAAATGCAGCTACTCTTTCCATCAAGGTGACTGGCACAGAATTCAATATTAAGTCTTACTCGGACGATTCTGATATCGAAGTGGCGCTTAAAGAGGGAAGCATTGTGCTTATTAATGGGGAAAAAAATGTTGCGATGCTCAAGCCAAATGAAGCTGCTTCCTTTGACAGGCTAAATGGCAGACTGGATATTGAAATAAAAGACATTGATGTTATTTCTGCCTGGAAGAATGATGAACTGGTATTTGATAATACACCTTTCAGTGAAGTAGCCAAATACCTTGAAAGATATTATGGTGTTAACATTGAGCTTGATCCAATTCTGGGAAACTCACATAATTTTACCTTCAAGATCAAGACAGAATCCATGCGTGAAGTTTTAAGACTTATTAACTATTTAACACCAATAAGTTACACTGTCGACGGGAAAAATGTTGTGATAAACAAACAGAACTAAATTATTTATAACCTAAATTAATCTGCCTATGACCTTAATCTACTGACCTGAAACCTAAAAAGAAGGTTTGCCCGAAGGCAAACCTTCCTGTAGTAGTAAAATTTTATTAACGATAGTGAAACCTGGTGGATATTGCGCTACAATACACACCTGTATTCGCTAATAAAAACGAAATAAAAGTATGAAAAAATTCTTAGTATTTATCAGATGCTTACACTCAAAGATTGGAATAAGCTCACTAATCCTTAATCGAATGAAAGCTATATTCTTATTTCTCTTTGTAATAGGACTAAGCGGAGTTCTGGCTTCTTCCTATGCCCAGGATAAAAAACTGAACCTGCAGATGAGAGACGCTGCTGTGAAAGAAATACTTACTGAAATTGAAAATCAGTCAGAGTTTTCCTTTGCCTTTGATAACCGCATGATTGATGTGGAACGCAAATTGGATGCAGATTTTCAGGATTCTGGAATTGATAAGATCCTCAGTTCAGTTTTTGAAAATGAACAGGTTAAGTACTATATCTTTGACCGGTATATTGTACTGGTAAGAAGTGACAATGAAAGGAGCAAGACTGTCCTCACGGTCAGGCAGGAAATTGTCGTAACAGGTACTATAACCGATGAAAATGGTGAACCACTGATTGGTGCCACTGTGGTAATACAAGGTACTACAAGAGGTGCTGTTACCGATCTGAATGGAAATTATAAGATAACAGTACCCGATGAGAATACTGTTCTTGTGTTCAGCTATGTTGGATATGAATCCAGGGACATAACTGTTGGTTCTCAAACTACAATTGATGTAATACTCATTTCAGAGATTACAGCAATCGAAGAACTGGTGGTAATCGGCTATGGAACCCAGAGAAAAACAGATGTAACCGGTGCTGTATCAACGGTAAGGGTTGCTGACATGCAGAAAATAGCAGTAAGCAACTCTTCTGTCGCCCTTCAGGGACAGGTTGCAGGAGTTAATGTAGTGCAATCGAATGCCGATCCAAGTTCCGGAGCTGATATCAGAATTCGTGGTATCGGAACCCTGAATAATCATTTCCCGCTGGTCATTGTCGATGGGGTACCCTCCGACATCAACGCTGTTGATCCGAGGGATATTGAATCGGTAAATGTCCTCAAGGATGCAGCTTCAGCGGCCATTTATGGTTCGCGTGCAGCAAACGGTGTCATTATAATCACCACAAACAGAGGTACCGGGGGAGTGTCCGGAAGAACACAGGTCGATTACCGTGCATACTTCTCCGTTAATAACAGGATAAAAGATTTTGGTTTGATCAATAACTCACCGGACTTTATTAAAGTGGCAAAGCAGGCTGCTGATAATTCAGGTTCGGCATATCCGCTGTTTGTAACTGAGTACGATAATGATCCTTCCCAGTTTGGAAGTACTGATTGGGAAGATGCTATTTTCCGGTCTGCATTTGAGCAAAAACACGAGCTCTCTGTTGCCCGTAATGAGGAAAATTATAATTTTTATATCGCAACTGCCTATAAGGATGAAGAAGGAATACGGCTGGGTTCAGATGACAAACAATTTTCACTCAGGATAAATTCAGATTATCAGGTTTCAAAGAGATTGAAAATTGGGCAGTCTTTTGGTTACACCCAGAACAAAGGGTATTATATCCAGAATACATATTTCTTCTGGAGCCTTCTCCAAACAAACCCCCTGCAGAAAATATATGATTCCAATACTCCGTCCGGCTATGGGGAACGGCTTATGGATTTGGGATTTAAGAATTCTGCCAATCCTGTTCAGGATTTTGAACAGAATGATAGGAATTATAAAAATGATGTCATACTGGCATCTGCATATCTTGAGTTTGAGCCCGTGAAAAACCTGAAATACCTGTTCAGGATCAGTCAGAATTACAGCCGGAATACAGGATACATGTTCTCTCCTTCATATTACACTGATGATGATGATTACAACCTGCAAAATTCGGTATATGACGAATATGGAAATGGTATTCATAACATTATGGACCATATTCTTACTTACAATATCGATGCAGGGGGTCATGCTTTTGGTGCAATGTTTGGTTTTTCCCGGGAGAACAACAAATACGAATGGTTTAGTGCTGCAGGAAAAGAAACTTCATCAAATTCTATAACACATGTTGGAGCCACTACTGTGGACAAGTCAAATGATGGTGGAGCACAAGAATATAAATTATTATCCTTGTTTGGCCGGCTATCCTATTCCTATGATGATAAATACCTTTTACAGGCAAATGTTCGCAGGGATGGTTCATCACGCTTTGCAAAAGAAAACCGATGGGGTTGGTTTCCATCTGTATCCCTTGGATGGAGGGTCAGCGAGGAAGCATTTTTCGAATCAGCAAAAGCTGTTATGAATTCTTTTAAAATCAGGGGAAGTTATGGTGCGCTTGGTATGCAGGAAGTAGGAAATTATACTTATATACCAACCATCACGTCAGATCATTCCGGTCTGACCAATTATCCTTTTGGAACGGGACCCTCACAGCCCATTTTCGTGGGTGCAAGACAGGTCTCTTTTCCTTCAGTGGATCTGACATGGGAAAAGACACAATCAACAAACATCGGATTTGATATGGGATTCCTTGGAAACAAGTTAACCTTTGAGGGTGATTATTATATAAAAAATGTGAATGATATTTTATATCCTGTCCCCATTCCTTATTCCACTGGGAGTACTTCATCTCCCCCTGTTAACTCCGCTTCTACCAGGAACAATGGGTTTGAACTCCTGTCAGGATGGCGATCATATACAAAAGATTTCAAGTATAATATCAATCTGACATTTGCTGCCAATACCAATGAAGTGACGAAATTGGGAAATATTGGAACCGAAGCGATTGTTGGAGGATCTGTTTATTGGGCTTTGAATGGTGTTACAAGGACTGAGGTTGGTACCATGCTTGGAGAATATTATCTGTTTGAGACTGGTGGTTTATTCAAGACACAGAATGAGATTGATTCCTATACAGGACCGACAGGTTCACTTATCATGCCCGATGCAGTACTCGGGGATTTAAAGATCATAGATTCAAATAATGACGGGATCATTGACGATTCGGATAAAATATTTATGGGCAGTGGAATGCCGAAGACCGAGTGGAGCCTGACATTCAATTCATCCTATAAGAATTTTGATATGAATTTATTCTTCCACGCTGCCTTGGGTGTGAAGAAGTATAATGGTGCGTACTGGATGGCCATGATTGCACATGAATATCATGGATGGCATGAAGATATGCTGAATTCTTGGACACCGCAGAACACGAATACGGATATTCCCAGGATAGTTACCGATGCTGCTCATTACAACACCCGGGAATGTGATATTTATCTTGAGAATGCATCCTATCTACGGCTTAGCCATCTTGAATTGGGTTACACCTTGCCAAAAAATCCGGTTAGCAAAATAGGCCTGTCTAATATCAGGATATATCTCGCCGGGTCAAATCTGTTTACCATTACCAAGTACAGAGGATGGGATCCTTCCATTACGGGTGGAAGCGTTTCCCACATCCCCGGTGCTGACCGGGTCCAGTATAGAGGCGCGGAGATTTTAATTGAGGGCGCAGACAATTCATATGCCAGTGGTATTGACCGTTACCCATATCCGGTAGCCAGGAAATTGATGGCTGGAATACAGGTCTCATTTTAACTTAAAGTTGGAGGATACATATCATGAAATATTTTAATAAGATCATATCATTATTGATGGTGACATGGATATTCACATTTTTAGGATGTGATGAAAACTACCTTGAAGTTACCAATCCGAACGAGCTGACACCAGATCAGTTTTGGAAAACTGAAGCTGACGTTGACCAGGCAATTACATCTCTCTATGCCTGCATCGCAATGGGCGAGTGGTCCGAACAATGGGATTTCAATGAGCACTATTTTATGGTTCAGGAAGCAAGGAGTGACCTGACTCGCTGGCAAACCTGGCAGCCACAGCAAGCCATTTCGGAATATACATATACGCCCAGTCAATATATGGAGCGAAATCACTGGAAATGGTTGTACCGCACAATCTTCACTGCAAACCAGATAATTGAGAATGTAGAGGGGATGGGGGATCTGGATGCAAGCAAGAAAAAGGTCTATATTGCTGAGGCCAAGTTTGCCAGGGCCCATTCGCACTTTTTGCTCCTGAAAAACTTCGGCGATATAATCCTGGTCACTACTTTGGCAAAAACCCCGGATGATTTTTATAAGAAACAATCTCCGGCAGCTGATGTTTGGGCACAGATTGAAAAGGACTTTTCAGATGCCAAAGCAGACTTACCCACCAGTTGGGAAGATAAATGGCTGGGCAGGGTTACCAAAGGGACTGCTACAGCTTACCTGGGGAAGGCATATCTTTTCCAGGGGAAGTGGACTGAAGCTGAAACAGAATTTAAGTTGGTAACCGGCATGGGATACGAGCTGGAATCGGATTACTTTTCCCTGTTTTCGGGCTTAAATGAGCATAACAAAGAATCTATCTGGGAGATCAATTTCTCAAGCATTGAGGAGGGAGGCCGTGTGGAATCCGTAAACATACCCAATCTGGCTTCCCAATATCAATCCCTCTGGGTGACGGAATGGGGGAAACAACTTTTTCTGACGGATACTGCGGCGGATGGTACTTTCTCCAATCGATTCTACGGATCGGTGGTTTATGATGACCCGGGTTGTGATGTCTGGTACTGGCAAGGAATGACCTACAGGGAGTTCTACACCGATAAAGGTGTGCCGGATGAAGACAGGATGTTCTGGAAAAAGTGGGCCGTTTTTCGTGAAGATTGGCCACATAAATCTAAGGGAGATGTTAATTTTTACATTATCCGGTATGCAGATGTGTTGCTGATGCTTGCCGAAGCATTGAATGAACAAGGTAAAACTCCCGAAGCAATCGGATATGTAAACCAGGTCAGGGGAAGGGCTGGCTCCATGTTGCTCGGTACACCGGACCAGGCGCAATTGCGTGAACATATCCGGCAGGTTGAACGACCCCTGGAATTCGTTCTGGAAACAACCCGTTGGGATGACCTTGTGAGGTGGTATGGATTTGGTAAAGATGGAGGGTTAAGTGCTATCTTGACTGCACATAACAGGTACAGCGCTGAAAATTTCATAGATAATTTTAGTGAAATATGGCCAATACCTCAGAATGAGATCGATGCAAATCCCGAAATTGTTCAAAACCCGGGATATAATTAAATCATGTATAAGGCGGGATCTCAGGAATCTGAGATCCGCCTTTTCATATATTTTTCCGGAAGGCTTTCCACATACAGAATATTGCTGATCCTTTATCGATCTGTTTCTTCTTGTGTACCCGATATTGTATTCTAAAGAAATCGATGACTTTGGATTAGCCGATTTAATATGCCATTCTTCCTTTTAATTGCATTTAAACAATCTCATGCACTTTCATTAATTCAGGAAGTTGGATATTGGAGAAACGCACAATTTGGAGCCAATGTATTTGTGAATTATTAAATCATAAAATATGGAGAAAGATAGAATACCACTTCAACCATTTTCACTCGAAGGCAAAGTGGCCGTGATCTCAGGTGGAGCATCAGGTATAGGCCTGGGTACAGCAAAAAAACTGGCTGAATATGGTGCCATTGTAGCCATCCTGGACATCAGCGAACAAAATGGCAATGTTGCTGCCAGGGAAATCCAGCAGGGGGGAGGAAAAGCCCACTACTTCCGGTGCGATGTCAGAAGTGCCCAAGATTGTAAAAAAGCCATAGAAGATGTGGTTAATGCTCTGGGCAGGATTGATATTCTGTTCAATAATGCAGGGGTTGCTGTACGAAAGAATGCGGTGGACCTGGAACCTGATGAATGGGACCTTGCCCTGGATGTATCACTGAAAGGCCAGTACTTATTGACAAAATAT
>JADHVS010000220.1 GCA_016783865.1 Bacteroidales bacterium | reverse complement strand
TACCGAGCTCAATCTTACCTACGATATACCTTTCATATTTGGTGTATTAACCACCAACAACCTACAGCAAGCCCTCGACCGTGCAGGCGGGGATTTAGGGAACAAGGGAGATGAAGCAGCTATTACGGCTCTTCGAATGATCGAAGTTAATCGCAGAATGAAGAGATAAAGTCAACAAGTGGACTATTTCTTCTTAGGATTATAACCGCGCTGCTTTGCCATATTTTCCAGTCTTTTCTGAAAACCTGACTTCTTCTTAGTGGCCGATTTTTTCCTGGTGTTTTCCTCTAGTTTACTCCTCAATTTTTCTTCATCAATAAATTGCTTGAACAACTGGTTCTGACCAAATGTGATAATATTGGCCAGGAAATAATAATAGGTCAATGCAGCAGAGAAGTTATTCAGGATAAACATAAACATGACCGGCATTATATACATCATACCCTTCATGCCGGGCATTTGCTGACCGGCGGCACCGGCCTGGTTACTTATCTTCATGGTGAGTATTGTAGAAGCAGTCATAAGCAGTGTAAACAAACTTATATGATCACCATACATCGGAATAGTGAATGGCAAATCGAAAATTGAATCATAGGTTGACAGGTCGGTTGCCCACAAGAAACTCTCCTGACGCAATTCAATCGATGTTGGAAAAAACCGGAACATAGCAATCAGGATAGGCATCTGTAACACAACAGGCAGGCATCCTCCCAATGGACTCACACCTGCTTTTTTATACAATGCCATTGTAGCCTGCTGCCTCTCCATGGACTTGTCTTTTGGTATTTTAGCATTGATGGCATCGATCTCTGGTTTGAGTACACGCATCTTCGCCATGGACAGGAACGACCGGTAAGTCAGCGGGAACAGTATGATCTTGATCAGAAGGGTCAGGATCAATATGATCAGACCATAATTGGCGATATTATTATCCAACCTGTTAAATATCGGAATGATAAAATACCTGTTAAATACCCGGCTGAAGGGACCACCAAGGGAAACCAGACGCTGCAATTCATGTTCATATGTATTGAGAGTCTGGAAATGGTTTGGTCCAAAATAATAGGCCATATTGACCGTGTAATCCTGAATTGGTTGGTAGGGTACCCCAATCTGAGAGGTAAATAGCTTAAGGTATTTATTAGGTTCTTCCAATTTCGAGGAAGACAGATAAGCATTTGAAAAATGATCCTCAGCAAGTAAAACAGTAGAGAAAAACTGCTGTTTGTACCCAATCCACTCCAGGCTGGTACTGATATCCTGTTCCATGATCTCCTTTTTGCTCCGTGGATTAAACTTATCCACCTCGTCCTGGTAATGCTTAAAGAATATCGTAGTATTCTGCATCTCATTTACACGTCCTTTTTCGAATGCAGGTACATACACCTCCCAAATAAGATCGAGGAAGTTGATCCGGTCGGTAAGCAACTCCTGCATCTCATAAAACTGAATATCAAAATCCACCATGTAATCTGAAGGTCCCAGGGTATATGTATATTTAATATAACTATTCCCTCCGGCAGGCAATGTCATAGACAGAGTTTGCGGCTCACTGGAAACCACGATTTCCGATTCCTTCCTGTCAGGCGTAAAAAAAAGTTCATTGGTATTGATACTCCTGTTCCTGGCAAAAAAAGTAAATCCAAAAACGGTTGAGTCACCATCAAACAGAATCAGGGGTAATGAATCATGAGTTTGATAATTTTTCAGCTCAGCAGAATATGGCCTCCCTCCTAATGTGGATATCTCAAGTTTAATAAGATCATTCTCAAGCGTAATTAATTTCTTCTCACCCACTGCAGCTTCGGCAAAATCACCATATAGGTCTACATAGTTTTTCACACCCGCCTCGTCTTCTACAACAGGCTGACCTACAGCCTCTTCCGACATATCGGTCTGTGCAGGCGCCAGATCCTGTGCAGCTCTTCTGGCTGCTTCTTCCAGATGTGCAGTAGCAACTGAATCCTGGATCCTTTGTCTTTCCGCCAGCTCATCTTTAGAAGGTTTGTTTAAAATTCCATAACCCACCAACAGAACGGCGATGATTAAAATACCTATGATCGAATTTCTATCCATTTTCTAGTCTCATTTAACTGAATACAAATGATTAATCAACCTTTTTCCTTGCCTTTTGCTTCGAAGACTCCATGGTATTCTTCATCTCCAGGGCCGCCTTAATAAAGCTTTTAAACAAAGGATGGGAATTCATGGCTGTACTGCTGTATTCAGGATGGAACTGGATCCCGATAAACCATGGATGATCACGCAATTCCATTATTTCTACCAGGTCGGTTTCAGGATTAATACCAGATGCAATCATGCCATTTTCCTGGAAACCCTGTAAATAATCATTATTGAATTCATATCTGTGCCTGTGCCTCTCCCGGATGAAGGCCTCCTGATAAGCCTGGTATGCAAGTGTTCCTTCACCAATCGCACAATTATATGCACCCAGACGCATGGTCCCGCCTTTTTCAGAAACTCCCTTCTGGTCCTCCATCAGGTCGATGACCGGGTGTGGGGTTTTGGGATTCATTTCGGTTGAATGTGCTTTAACGAGGCCCAGCACATTCCTGGCAAACTCGATCATGGCACATTGCATACCCAGGCAAATACCCAGATACGGGATTTTATTTTCCCTTGCATATTTAGCAGCCATTATTTTTCCTTCAATGCCTCTTTCACCAAATCCGGGCGCAACGATCAATCCTTTCATGTCTTTTAGCAACTCACTAACCTCCTGCTCCTCTAAATCCTCTGAATGGATAAAATGAACATTTACCCTGGTTTGAAATGCTGCCCCGGCATGACCAAGGGACTCATTTATAGACTTATACGAATCGGCAAGCTCAACATATTTCCCTACCAGTCCGATATCTACTGATTGCTTGGGATTTTTTATCCTGTAAACCAGATCCTTCCACGGTTTCATATCCGGCTGCCTGGTGTTGGTAATCCCAAGTTTCTTTATTACCGTGACATCGAGGTTTTCTTTCTGCATCAGCAGAGGAACTTCATAAATAGTGGATACATTGATCGACTCAATTACCGATTCCTGATCCACGTTACAGAACAGGGCAACCTTCTTTCTGATATCTTTTGTCAAAGTATGTTCCGTTCTCAACACCAGTATATCCGGCTGTATCCCGTTTTCCAGCATCATTTTCACAGAATGCTGGGTGGGTTTTGTCTTCAGTTCACCAGTGGCCGCAAGGTAGGGTACCAGGGTCAGATGGATGACAATAACATTGGATGGTCCGAGTTCCCATTTCATCTGCCTGACCGCTTCGATGTAGGGCAAAGATTCAATATCACCCACTGTTCCACCAATCTCGGTAAGTACAATATCATAATTGTTCCTGGTCCCTAGAAATTTAATGCTCCTTTTGATTTCATCGGTAATATGCGGGATGACCTGAACTGTTTTCCCGAGATAATCCCCTCTTCTTTCTTTATTAATCACCGACTGATATATCCTGCCGGTGGTGACGTTGTTGGCTTGAGATGTGGGTACACCCAGGAATCTTTCATAATGTCCCAGATCAAGATCAGTCTCTGCTCCATCTTCTGTCACATAACATTCGCCATGCTCATATGGATTTAAGGTGCCCGGATCTACATTGATATAGGGATCAAGTTTTTGGATGGTTACAGATAAGCCCCTTGCCTGCAGAAGCTTTGCCAGGGATGCTGATACGATCCCCTTTCCTAATGAAGAGGTAACACCGCCGGTAATAAAAATGTACTTGGTTGCAGACAATTGACTATCTGGTTTAGTAAGTGGGCAAAGTTAATAATAATAATTCTTTAATAAATTAATTACTGTCCATTTCCAGATTGTCAAGCATTTCTATTTTTGACTCCAGCAATTGAATGGTTTGCCGGGCATTTTCTATTTTATTATTCACCTCATCAATCATGCTCTGGGCATTCTTAGTCTTGGCGAAGAAACCGATATTATTTTCCCAGAGCACAATATCACTTTTCAATTGCTGTAAACGAATAATAAACTTTTCCCGCTCCTGGTTGAGTTTGAGATCCGACTTGGGCTTTTGTAGTATATTATTGACGCGGTTGCTGAACTTGAGCATATTCTTCTTGTTGTCATCAATTTTAAGATTGTCATAATGCTTGTTTACCGCAACCCTGTATTTATCCTGAATATCCTCTTTCTCTTTAAAAGGGACGAATCCAATATCTGTCCATCTGCGTTGAAACTCATTCAATCTCCTGAAATCCTGATCCAGGTTTCCCGACATCTGAAATTCCTCAATTTCCTTGAGCAGCTTTACCTTCTCATTCAGGTTGTCCTCATAGGTTTGGTCAATGGTGTTGTAATACTTTGCCTTTCGTTCAAAAAAAAGATCACAGGCAGACCTGAATCTTTTCCATACCTGATCCGACTGCTTCTTAGGAACAGGTCCAATCTTTTTCCACTGCTTTTGCAAATTGATCAGGTCTTCTGTGGTTTTTTTCCACTCGTTGCTTTTCTGAGCAGTTTCTGCTTGAATACACAGGTCGGTTTTCAGTTGCAGGTTGTTCATCTGCGTCTCCTTATTTTGTGCATAGAACTCCCTTTTCCGGTTAAAAAACTGATCACATGCAGTTCTGAATCGCTGGTATATCTTATTGTTGTCCTTTTTTGGAGCAAAACCGATGGCCCTCCAAACACGCTGTAATTCAATTAAATCCCTGGATTTATCTTCCCATTCTTTATGTGTCGAGATCACCAGGTTACTTATCTCTTCAGCCTGCTCACATATTATCCGCTTCTGTTCAAAGTTGTTTTTTTGTTCCTTTTTCAGATCGTTGTAATGCTGCTGATGCTTTTTATTGATCTTTGTCGTTGCCTCTTTAAACCGATCCCATATTTCCGTCCGTATTTCCGGAGGAACTGGTCCTATCTCCCTCCACTGGTCGTGATATTTCTGTAGTGAATTAAATGCGTTTATTACAGATGGCTCTAAAATGAGCTGCTCTGCTTTCTCGCACAGTCTAATCTTGAATTCCATGTTCTTCTTAAAATCAAGATCACGCAATTCTTTATTGATCTTGATGTAATCATAGAATTTCTCAATGTGGTGATTATAGGTATCCCAAAGTTCCTTTACGTTCGGCTGAGGCACCAGACCAATGAACCGCCATTCTTTCTGCAGGTCCCTGAATTCCTGGAAAGTTTTGTTGATAGATTCTTTTCGGTTGATGAGATCCTTGATCCTTTCAATCACCTCATACTTTTTCTCGAGGTTTAATTGCCGCTGATGTTCTGATTTTTTGTTCTCATCAGCCTTGTGGGCTTTAAATTTCTTCAATAAATCCTTTAACCTGGATTCCAATTTATCCTCAGGGGCATTAAAATCATCGATGTTCCCACCCTCTTCAACATATTTCCTTCTTAACTGCTCTGTTTCCAGTTTAAACTTCTTGTAGTAATTCAGTTTAATATTATCCACATCAGAGCGTATCTCGCCCATATTGTTGGCCTCAAGCAGTACATCGAGCCTGTTAATAAGGTCTTCCCTGCTGAGTGTGGAGTAATCGAAGATAATGTTGACTTCTCCTGCAGAAGGTTCATCGGATTCACTGGCAGAGATTTCTTCTGCCGGCGACCCAGGTGAACCACCACGGGTAACCTTTTCAGGGGAAGGATCTTTTGTATCTTCCTCCTGGACATCTTCAGAAAAGGTTTCAGGCTTATCACTGCTGCTTTCCTGTTCAGTTGATGGTTCATTTGCATCACTGACCGGAGCCTCAATGGTTTCTTTGTTTGGATACTCCCCGGCATCAGAGGAAGCCTTGACATCCGGGTCGGATGTTTGTTCGAGGGGATCTTTTGAAGGGTCTGTTGAAACTACCGGTTCATCTGATTGCTCAGCTGAACCAGCTGATTCTTTTACCGGATTATCATCGGAAGGATCAGGTGTTACGTCACCGGGAGCGGCAGTATCTTCTTTTACTTCATCTTTTTCTTCTGATACTTCTTGTCCAGATGCCTGTTCAGTTATTTCTAACTTGTCTTCCAGCTGAATTTCATCCTTTTCCTTTAATGGTTCTGAATCGGATGGTGCCATTTTATTTTCGTTTTTAGTATTGCTGCCAGAGGATAATTCTCCGGCGCTAGATTCAATCTGAATCTGATCATTGTTATCGTTAGTGTCTTTTGGTACATAGTGTCTGCAAGAAAACTCTCGTTTTCTGAAAAGCCTCGTCATTCTGAATTTATTTCAGAATCTCATTTTCAGATGGTTATAGATTCCGAAATAAATTCGGAATGACGTAATATCTAGTTTTCTTGCAGGCACTACATAATACTTACCAAATTTTCCTTGCGAAAATAGGCAAATCTGAAAAAGAGTCAAAGTTTTTTCATGAAATATGTGCTATCTCTAAGAATTAAACTAAAAACAGGGGCATTCGGTTGCTTTTGGGTGCTATATTTTTGTCTGAAGCAATTCTTCAAGATATCCCGGTTTGTGTATTTTTACCATGAAAAATCTGTTATCATGAGAATCGATATTATCTCTGGTGTTCCGGAACTATTAGAAAGTCCATTGAACCACTCAATAATACAGCGGGCAAAAAACGCTGGCACGGTGGAAATTATTGTTCACAACCTTAGGGATTACAGTCAGGACAAGCATAAGAAGATTGACGATTATGCTTTTGGAGGGGATGCAGGAATGGTACTGTCAGTGGAACCCATTGATCGGGCTATTGGGATACTGCGTGAAGAACGAGAATATGATGAGATAATCATTACCACACCTGACGGTGAACAATTCAATCAGTCTGTAGCCAATGATTTATCAACCAGGAAAAACCTGATTATAATTTGCGGACATTACAAAGGAGTTGATCAGCGGGTGAGGGATCACCTGGTTACCCGTGAGATCTCTATCGGGGATTATGTTTTAACAGGCGGTGAACTGGCCGCAGCAGTCATTACCGACAGCCTTGTGAGATTGATTCCGGGTGTATTATCGGATGAGACATCTGCCCTCTCAGATTCTTTTCAGGATGGATTGCTTGCACCTCCTGTCTATACCCGCCCTTCAGATTATAAAGGGTGGAAAGTCCCTGAAGTACTACTGTCAGGGCATGCAGCTGAAATTGAAAAGTGGAGGATGGAACAGTCGATGAAAAAGACAAAAGAACTACGACCCGACCTCTATAGGAAGCTCTGATA
>JADHVS010000219.1 GCA_016783865.1 Bacteroidales bacterium | reverse complement strand
ATTATGTTTCGAAAACTCATCTCCGGTTTATTGGCCCTGTTTATTATTGCGGGCCTTTCCGTTATTCCATTAAATGCTCAACAGCTCGGATATGTGAGTAAAAGCAGCAACTTTGAAAGAGAATACATATGGGGTGCCCGTGATACCTCTGGTAATGTCATTCTGCCTCAGGAATATCTCTACCTGGCCAGAATTGAAGGCTGCAATAAAATACTTGGACAGGAATACCTGCAATCAGAGGATGATTTTATGTATGAATATACTCCGGAAAACTTTGGAGATTATTACCTGGCTTCCTATGATGGTAAACTTGAAAAACTACCTGTCGACCAGGTTGTTTATCATGGTTATGATTGGTTTATCGCTGAGAAAGACAGTCTGTGGGGGATCATAGATTGCCAGCATAAATGGATACTGGAACCGGTTTTCATAAACCAGATCGCTGCCATTGGAAACTATATATTTATTTACAATGATACAGTCAAGCCGGATGAGGATTGGTATTATGGATATCTGCCACTTTATGAAGGCATGATAAATTTGTCGGGTGACACGATTATTCCACCATTTTACAGGGAAATTTCTCCCCTCGATTGGTGGGACCAACCTTATTTTATTGTTGAAGATTATAACAACAGAACCGGTTTATTTGATAAGGAAGGCAATACGGTCATTCCCATTGGAGATTATCAGATTGTCCCGTCTATTGTGGATGAAAGTGTTTGGATTACTGAAAATGATGAACAAAGGGTATATTACCCTGCAACCGGGCAATGGATAACCGAAAACCTCGAAAAACTAACATCCGGATTATATGGTTTTAAAAATGGTCTGAGACTTATATCTGGCATGGATTGGAATTATTCATCCTACTGGACTGATGAGGATTCAAGGATTCAGATATATGCTTTTGCCGGTAATATAAAGAACAGCTTCGATCATCCCTGCTTTTCCTATCCGTCCGAAGATGATTTATATGGTATTGTAAAAAAATCGGGTGATACCCTCCTGCCTTTTATTTATGATGAAATTTTACTTAATGAAGAAAACTATTTTTATGATATCAATGACGGATTTTTCTGTATCTCAGAAGGAACTGCAACTGTGAAAAAAGATTATCAATGGGCTCTGGTGGACACAGCAGGTAAATATTTAACTCATTTCTTTTATAATGAAATGGGTAAATTATCCGGCGGTCTTGCCTATGCAGAAATGGATGGGAAATGGGGTTATATCGACCGGAACGGGAAAGAAGCCGTCCCCTTTGTTTATGATTGGACGAGGCAGTTTAAGGATGGTTTGGGGGAGGTCTACATAATTGAATCTTCAGGACTGATTAACGCCAGTGGACGCGTGGTATACAAAACCTGGACAGAAGATGAAAACGACGAACCTGAATTGAAGGACACGGCCGTCTCACCCGTTGAATATGATTTGCAGTATATCATGGAGGATTATGAGACGATTGAAGATGTTGATTACCTCAGCCTTGACCTAAGTCTCTATACATCATTCCCGGAAGAATACTATCAGTTTTCAAACGTAATGGAATTATACATTTATGGATACAGGTTGCCTGACATTCAGTTTCAACCTGGCAAATTTGAAAACCTGCAATGGCTGTCAATATCCGATTCAGAC
The DNA here is from genome assembly GCA_016783865.1 of Bacteroidales bacterium. Next base: position 5,547 of record JADHVS010000219.1, on the reverse strand, counting down.
CTGGAAAGTATACCCGGTGGGATATCCAGTCTCACTAACCTCGACGGACTGGAAATAATGGGAGCTGATATCAATACTTTGCCTGCCGGCCTGTTTTCTCACTCTTCGATAAGCTATTTATCCCTGGAAGAAAACCAAATAAAATATCTGCCGAAAGAAATCCCGGAACAGAAGACATTGGCATACCTGGGACTCATGAGCAATAACATCAGTACAATTCCTTCTTCCATCACGAATTTAGGCAAGCTTGATGATCTAAATCTGGATAATAACCAGATTTCCTCCCTTCCACCTGAAATTGGAAAGATGAAAAAGCTGCGATACCTGGATCTATCCAACAACCAATTGACTGAACTTCCTTCTGAAATGGCAGACTTAAAAAAACTAAAGGTGCTGTTTTTATCTGATAATCAGCTAAATGTAATCCCAACATGGATTTCTGAATTAAAATCACTTCACTCCCTTTACCTTGAAAATAATAACATTGAGAGGGTACCTGATGAGGTATTAAAAATGAAAAACCTTACATCGCTGGGTTTGCAGGGCAATCCAATACCTGAGGCCGAAAAAGAAAGGATAATAAAAATGCGTCCCGACCTGGACATGTTTGAATAATCACTTCATATCCGTTCATTTTCCTATTTTTGCATTGAAGCTCCTTGCCCCGAGTGCTCGGAAGCGAAGCTAATGCACTCGCAGCATTCAATTCCAAAGCTTTATGAAACGAGTTGTCGTTGGCTTGTCGGGTGGCGTAGATTCAAGTGTGGCTGCATACCTTCTGAAAAAAGAAGGGTATGATGTGACCGGTGTGTTCATGATCAACTGGCACGATAAAACAGGTACACTCGAAGGAGATTGTCCCTGGCAGGACGACCTGATCATTGCCCAGCTGGTGGCCCGGAAACTCGACATCCCGTTTCATTCGCTCGACCTGAGCCAGGAGTACAAAAAAAGAGTGGTTGATTACATGTTCAATGAATATCAACACGGCCGTACTCCCAACCCGGATATATTATGCAATTCAGAGATTAAATTTGACGAATTCCTTGAGGCTACCAAACAGTTCAATCCGGATTTCTTTGCTACCGGACATTACTGCCTTAAAGAAACCATTACTCAAAACGGACAGGAGATCCATCGTTTAATGGCAGGTAAAGATCCGGGCAAGGAACAAAGCTATTTCCTTTGCCAGTTGTCACAGAAGCAGTTAAGCCAGGTATTGTTTCCCATTGGCCACCTGTTAAAATCAGATGTGCGTAAAATCGCTGTTGAGCAAAAGCTTCCAACGGCCAATAAGAAAGACTCCCAGGGGATATGTTTTATCGGGCGCGTAGACCTGCCCACATTCCTGCAACAAAAGCTTGAACAGAAAACAGGTGATGTGATTGAAATCCCGCGCCGGTATACCGGGTATCTTGATTTTAATCCCAATTCAGATGATCTGGAAGCACTTTCTCAATCTTTCAATTACCTTCCAGATGATGGTATTTTAATCGGGAAACACCGCGGGGCACATTTTTATACCATCGGGCAACGGAAAGGATTGAATATTGGCGGAAAAGAAGAACCTTTATTTGTTATCGGGACTGATATTGACAAAAACCTGATTTATACCGGCCAGGGAAAGGATCATCCCGGATTGTTCAGGAAAGGATTGTTTATTAAGAAGAATGAAATCCATTGGATTCGTCCCGACCTGAGCCACAAACCGGGAGAAGTGGTTGAAATGAATGTCAGGATCAGGTACCGGCAACCGCTTCAAAAAGCAATTCTTTATTTCAAAAATAACGGGCTCTACATCATATTTGAAAGAATGCAGAGGGGGATTACCCCCGGCCAGTTTGCTGCATGGCATGATGGAGATGAAGTAATAGGCTCCGGCACCATTTCATAATTTCACTGAGGATCCTGGTCAGGATAATGCAATCCACATTCTTTATGCTCCTCATTTTCCCACCACCACCTTCCGGCACGCGGATCTTCTCCTTTTTGAATTGGGCGGGTACAGGGCAAACAGCCAATGGAGGAATATCCCTTATCGTGCAATACATTATACGGGATCTCATGTTTACGGATGTAATCCCAGACCTGATTTTCCGTCCAGTTTATCAAAGGATTTAACCTGATCAGACCATGCTTTTCGTCCCATTCAACCAGATTGTTGTAAAACCTGGTCACAGTCTGGTCTTTTCTTAATCCGCAGATCCATACATCCATTCCAACAAGTGCCCTTTTGAGGGATTCATTCTTCCTGATGTGGCAACATAATTTCCTGTTGTCAACACTTTTGTAAAACAGGTTGATCCCTTTCTCCTTTACCATCTTCTGCACACTCTCATAATTTGGAAACATGGTCTCAATATTTACTCCATATTCTTCAATAGTATGCTGAATCAGGTCATATGTTTCCTGGAACAGTCTTCCTGTATCCAGGGTGATAATCCTGGTTTTGTTGTTGATGCCTGCAATCATCCTGGTTATCACCTGATCCTCTACCCCCATGCTTGTGGCCTGAACAATTGTGCCCTTGAATTCATCAAGAAAGAGGGTAAGTACCTGCTCGGGCTCCTTGCCAGCCAATTCCTTATTCCAGGCATCAATTTTCTTCAATATGTTATTATCCGCCGTCATAGCTTTATCCCCACTTTTGAAACCGCAAAATTACTGAATTAATGAAAACAACAATTAATAATGGGATTTTTCAGGAATGATTACTTGCCGATGGTCTTAAAGAGAACCTTAGTAAAAGAAAGGCTGAAATACCTGCAATCAGAGATCCCAGGATAATTCCAATTTTAGCCTGGGTCAGGAACTGCATAGATTCATAGTAGGCCAGGCCGGCAATAAACAGGGACATAGTAAATCCTACTCCCCCTAATAGTCCAAGTCCGGTAATATGTATCCAGCGTGCTTTATCCGGAAGTACTGCCAATTTTAGTTTTATACCCAGCCAGCTAAACCCAATGATACCAGTGACCTTCCCTAATAAGAGAGCAATGGCGATATTCATTGTTAACGGGTTTATCAGGGAACCTTCGCCTCCACTCAGTATAATACCTGCATTACCAAGGGCAAAAACCGGCATTACGAAATAGGATACAAATCCATGCATACGATGTTCCAGGTTCTGTAAAGGGCTCTGGACCGATTCTATGTATTGCTCCATATTATCAACAGAAGATATCTGGTCTTTCGTCAATACAATCTGGTCCTCACACTCTTCTTCACAAAAAACATCAAGGTTTTGACGCATCAGCCTGCTGAATGCCGGTACCCTGATTTTCCTGCCAACCGGAACAATAAGAGCAAGCAATACACCGGCAAATGAGGGGTGAATTCCCGACTTAAGAAAATAGTACCAGACTGCGGAACCTAATAAGAAAAACACAAACCAGTTTCGTAGTCCTAAATACATTAATATCCAAAGGAATACATATATACCCATAGCAATCAGGATCATGTTCCAATATATCTGGCTACTGTAAAAAAAGGCAATAACCAGGACTGCACCAAGGTCATCTGCAATAGCAAAGGCAGTGAGAAATATTTTGAGGGAAACAGGTACCCGTTTTCCCAGGAGGCTTAAAATCCCAAGGGAAAATGCTATATCTGTAGCCATTGGAACTCCCCATCCTTCATGACCGGGCTGGTTCCCATGTAGCATGATAAATAAAACAGCCGGGATCAACATCCCACCAACAGCAGCAAATATGGGCAGCGAAGCCTGCCTGAGGGAAGACAATTCACCGATCATCACCTCCCTTTTAATTTCGAGGCCCACAACAAAAAAGAAAATACCCATCAACCCATCATTGACCCAGAGGATAAGTGGCTTCGACAATTTAAATAAAGATCCAACCTGGATGGTGAGGTCACCATTGATAAGATTGAAGTAATGATCAGACCAACGGGAATTTGCCCAGATCATGGCGACTATGGTTGCTGTGATCAGTAATATCCCGCTGGATGCTTCAATGCTGAAGAACCTTTGAAAAGGCTGAATGATTGTCTTAAGTACCTTTGTCTGATCCAGGTTCATAAAATATTTGCTTTACAGGAAACTAATTATTTGTATTAACAATCATCCCGAAAAAGATCAATGAGGGGTAAAAAAAGATTCAGCATTGTTAAAATTCTCATATCTGCCCAGGTCGAACCAGTAATCATCATTGTGCTCAAATCCACGAATCGTATGATCACGGGCAAGATCAAGGTAAGATTCAGTTAAGGAAAAGGGGCCTTCTAAGTTTACCAGTTTAAAAAACTCAGGCTGGATAACCTGTACACAACTGTTCCCATAAGCATATGCTACCTGTTGTTTATCCTTGAGATGAATCTCTTCACCAGTCTCATTATGCTTCCAGCCGATAAGCTGGAGTTGATCATCGAACAGCAGGGACCGTGAGGTTGGCCGGTCCTTAACAGCTATGGTTGCCAGACCGTTCCCTTTCAGATGATAGTCTATCAATTTCTTGATATTCAGATTAGTATAGACATCCACATTATGAACCAGAAAAGGATTGCCATCATTCAGGAACCAGGCAGCGTGAATTATGGCTCCGCCGGTATCCATTAACTGTTCCTTTTCATCGGAGATCACAACCCTTCCCCCGTAATATTTTTGTTCCTGGAGAAAGTTGATTACCTGATCAGGGAAATGGTGAACATTAACAACAATTGCCTCAATACCTGCATCAAATATGTTATTCACTACCCGGTGGAGCAAAGGTACAGTGTTAAACCTGACCAATGCTTTTGGAATATGATCGGTAAGTGGTTTTAACCGTGTAGCCAGGCCCGCAGCCAGGATCATTGCTTTCATTTCTTACTGTTGTCAGTGTCTGATCTTTGCCGGATTGCAAACCTTTTCCTTCTTGATCATCTCTCTCATTTCGTATTTATATGCCTGATCTTAATTGCGAGTTACTAGTTACTAGTTGCAAGGTATCTGCTATCTGGTCATCCCACCTTATTTGAAATTCTAGCTCATTTTAGTCATTCTAGCTCATTTTAGCTCATTTCTTTATGTATTATCCGTGGTTCAATTCCATGCTTGTCTCTTATCATCTGGGCCATTCTTTCCGCACAGTAAACCGATCTGTGTTGTCCGCCGGTACATCCGAAACTGATCATCAGGCGGTTGAATCCTCTTGACAGGTAGTTGCTTACTGAATAGTCAATAACAGAATAAATATGGTTCAAAAAATCATTTACTTCTTCCTTCTTCTCCAAAAATTGAATTACCGGCTGGTCCTTTCCTGTCAGATTCCTGAATTCCTCCGATCTTCCGGGATTGGGTAATGCCCTGCAATCAAATACAAATCCTCCGCCGTGGCCCGACATATCCCTGGGCATTCCCTTTTTATATGAGAAGCTGTTTATTATAATTTGTAATGCGGGCTTATCTTCAGCAATACCCTGAAGTTCCTCTAATTTTAATACATGACCAATGCATTTAATTATCTCGGGAAGAGGCCGTTTTAACAGGTTATTGGATATTAACCATTGAAGGTTCCTTAGTGCAAACGGATAACTTTGCAGGAACAG
>JADHVS010000218.1 GCA_016783865.1 Bacteroidales bacterium | reverse complement strand
GAACGGTGGAGCTAAGCGGCAAAAAGTACCACCATACTTTTAAAAAATGTTTTGACGTTATTGTTGATGAAAAATGCACCAAGCGCTGCCCTTTTTGTCCGCTTAAGCGAGTTGTTCTGCTCTATGTTCCATACTCATATATTAACTTCCAGCTTTGGAATCCCACCTAACGCAATCCAGCAGGCCCTTCATTATAGTTACCAGAGCTTGCATAAGAATCGGGAAAGAATCGTTCTGATCTGGTATATGCTGAATAGGCTAATTGTCGTTCTGTCATATACCAGTCTGTTAGACGGATATTCGCTTACCCGGCCTAAAAAGTTAGTCACCAAACTTACCCGACAAGATACGAAGAGCCGAACCTCACCCCTATTATCGGCCTGTTGGATGTATTCCGTGCTTATTGGCAAATTTGTTTTCATTAACTTATTTTATGAGTAGAACGGTGGAATTAAGCCGCCGTAGCGTGGCGCGAGCTTTGCTCTTTTGCAGAGGGCGTGACAAGCGTTTTGGTCGGCTTTAATGAATTGTTCCATGGCATCTCCATTGTCTTGAAATGTTTTGCCAATAAGGCAAATCAATATGACAATGATGCTTAACAATGACGTTTGTATTAATGTAAAACAGGATTGAGGCCTATATCGTTTATAACTGTTAACCTCCCCAATGATCCCTATTCTAGGTTAGACTCAATATCCATCTTTTGGTGTAGTATCCTTATTATTTCTACGATTCCTTCCTTTCTCTTGAAAAAGATCATATGCGATTTCACGTAGGATACCAGATAGCCATCTTTTATATGATTCATAGATTTTCCGCTAGAGATATTCTCAGCAATGAACTCTATTTCATTCATTATTAAATTATGGTATCTATCCGCCTGTTCTTTTGACCACTTCAAGAATGTATATTCCCAAATCCCGTCTAAGTCATTTATAGCTGCTTCGCTTATCCGGTATTTAGATATTCTCATAGATGCTTCCGGTGTAAGGATTCTAGATGTGCTTTTGGATCAAAGTCCTCAACCATCCCAGACCTTTCTCCTTCTTCAAGGGCTATTCTCAAAGCTTTAATCTTTTTCTCTTCAGCCTCAAGTAATCTTAATGCCGTCCTGACTACTTCGCTTGCAGAACTATACCTTCCAGTTGAAATCTCATTTTGTATGAAACTCTCGAAGTGTTCCCCTAAGGATATTGAAGTGTTCTTACCCATATTTTTTTTCAAAATTACCAAACTTTGGTAACAAATCAAAATACTGTCCATGGAACGGTAAAGCTAAGCTGCCGTAGTGTGGCGCGAGCTTTGCCCTTCTGCGAAGAGCGTGCCATGCGTTACGGTCAGCTTCAGCGGTTTGTTATGCATTTGCGTAATGCATTGATATTTGAAGGGTAAAATGTTGAATCGAATAATTTTCGATAGTGTCATTTATCCATAGAGTACAGTTATCCTAAGATATTCAACTGGACAAACTGTACATGGAATTGTCTGAATTTCAAGAATTAAATAAGGTTATTCCTTGATGCTTACGATTTCAAAGCATCCAAATTTTGAATTAGCTAAGAAGTTCTCAATTTCCTTAGTATTCTCAACTAATAATTCTACGATTTGTTGAGTTCGAAGATTCCCGGTTCGAATCCAAATGATCTTGGGTGGAAATCCATGTAGAGCATTTAGAGCATTGAAGTCAGAATCTTGCGTAACGATGTTATAATCAAGCTTTTTCGCAAACTCCCAAATCTCAATATCTGGTGCATTTATAAGCCCTACCTCTTTAACTGAGGTAGAAGCGGAGAAAAAATCAGGTAATCTGGTAAGTATTCTATGAGATATGTTTTGATCAAAAAGAAATCTCATACAACTGCTTGATAGATTCTATTTTCCCTGTCAGCAGCATAGCTTAGGGCTGCATAAATATCTTCCCTAGTAAGTTCATTGAAATCCTTTAAGATTTCTTCGACAGACATTCCAGCAGCTAACCATCCAAGGATGTCAGAGACGGTAATTCGCATTCCGCGAATACAAGGTTTACCCCCACGTTTTCCCGGTTCAATAGTAATAATATGTTTATAATCTTTCATATGAAGGATAATTATGTAAAATTACGAAAATTCAATGATTTACACTAAAAACTAGCAAAATGCATAACATATATTCTACTGTCATTTGCATTATAATCCTCTTAATATTGCTATTATGGCTGTATTTAGATTAGATATCACACATTAATCGTAGAAGTTCTATTAAATATTAAACTGGCATTACACAGCTTCGCCACCTCACTCACATGACATATTATTTTTTTCAGGAGAATATAAAAGGAAATTACAAAGAATTATAATATTAAACAACAATAAAATCAGGAGGTTACAAATAAACCATCTGCTACTATATTGGTCGAAGCATTTGGAAGAATGAATTACCGTAAAAATCATTAAATGACATTTTTTGGGGACCAACCGAGACAAAATGCGAGACTATATCCATGTGTAATGAAGAAAGGCATTTATATCCAAGGGAATGTGATTTTCCCTTGCGGTTACATTCCGACTACAACCGTTTTTAAGCAATAGAGTATTTTGCGTGCAAATAGTGTGCACATAATTTCTGATACATGCTGGAATTAATGAATAATCACAAAGGCAAATTCCCCACCCCACGCTTTGAAGACTGAGGAACGGTTCAGGGCAACCTTAAAACACTTATATTCGGAATTCAGTTAAGGCATTCTGTAAAATGGTTAAGTATCAGATTAATTCTTGGTGTAGTTTTGTTTTGTAAATTGTTAATAGTAATAATCCAGATACAAGACATGAGCTGGAAAAATCGGATATGATGATCACTCAAGGCCGATTTCAATTGACCATCCATAAGACTTGGTACAGTGCATTTTACACTAGTTGAATTATTCCGGCACAAGGTGGCCAATGCTTCCGTTTTGTCCATCTTTGAGTAGATTATCAATAAATACGTAAATTGCAATACACATTTTTATTATAATTCTAAAAGTTTTTATGTTTGGCGACAATAATCTGTAGGATTCAAGCACTTTTTCGATGATGAATACCATCGTCGAAATGTTGATAGTACTCGCTTTTTGAGGTTACAAAGTATTGATGTCTATTGTTATAAGTAGCAACTTGAGTTAATTATTAAGGAAATGGATATGCACCTAGTTAAAAACATTGTCGGCCGCCGGCTGTTTATGAAACGGTCGCTGGCTGCTTCCATGGGAATTTTTACCGGAACCAGCCTGGTTCCACGTAGGGTGCCAGGTGCCGCTGCACGATCGAATCTAAGAATCACTGATCTCAGATGTGCCATACTGGGCAGTAGCCCAGTGGTTCATATTACCACAAATGAAGGAATCAGCGGCTTTGGACAGGCAGAAAGGGTCAAGAGCTATCTGAAACCCTATGTGCTCTTCTACAAGGACTACATTGTCGGTATGGACCCGACAGACGTCGAACGCGTGATGTTGAAAATCCGCCGGCTTGGCAGCTACAAACCATGGGGAAGCGCGGTGAGCGCAATCGAGATGGCACTCTGGGACATTGCCGGCAAGGCTGCCGGGGTGCCGGTATATAAGCTTCTCGGAGGCAAGATCCGGGATCGGGTACGTGTATACAATGGAGGCGTAAGGTTCCAGATGACCGGCCAACAGCCTGAAGACTACGCTCGGAGCATGGCCAAAATGAAGGCGGCAAAAGAAGGTTTCACCATCATCAAACAGGGAATCGGATTCCACAGCAGTATGCCTGAAACGGTCCCCGATTTCTTTTATGGGGAGTCGGATGGCCAGAGGAATAATTTCCAGGATGACCGGCAGGAAGCTCCTGTTCGATCCAGACGTGCCCCTCATCCATACCGAGGTCTCTTGACAGAAAAGGGATTGAAACACATGATAGCATGTGTAGAGGCCATGAAAGAGGTATTAGGCGACGACGTCGGCCTGGCTCTGGATTGCGGACCGGGGCATACGATACCGGATTCAATTAAGCTGGCTCGGGCCCTGGAACCATTTAATATAATGTGGCTGGAAGATCTCATTACGGGCGATTACACACCCTATGTGATGCCGGACCTCTACCGGGAAGTTACCCAGAGCACAACAACCCCCATCCATACAGGCGAGCAGATGTATCTGCGGCAGAACTTCCGTGAGCTGATCGAGCAGAATGCGGTTCGGATCATCGGCCCGGACCCGGCAGACATTGGAGGCATTGCTGAACTAAAATGGGTGGCCGAATATGCCGATCTACATGGCATTCTTATGGCACCCCACGGCATCTTTAACGGCCTGATCGGTCTGGCAGCCCAGGTACAGGTTGGTGCCGCAATGCCAGAGAACTTCATTGCTTTTGAATACCCTGTAGCAAGCCCCGACTGGTGGTATGATATTGTGGAGGGACTGCCTGATCCGATTGTGAAAGACGGCCATATTGAAGTCTGGGACAGGCCTGGGCTGGGCGTTGAGCTTAACGTTGAGGCAACCCGGATTTACCTGCGTGAAGAAGACCGGAATTTCTTCGATTGAAACGTCCATGATGATATTTTCATAAATTACAAAGCATTATGAAAAAATTATCTGGGCAGGTCATTTTATTCAACAAATTCTGATTACTTATCTGATAACCTTGGTCCTTTGTGTTGTCCATTTCAATTTGCCCCCCAATACGCTCCCCCAAATAATAGTATATCTGGTTTAGTTGTGGAAATTGGATATTAAGCTCCTTATTAAAAACCAAAATCAAACCTAAATAAACTCTAATTAAACCTTCAATAAAATATCTTTATGGAGATTTGTTATTGTACAAAAGTCAATTCTATTTGCCATGATTCATGGATTAATGCTTGTTACACAGCAAAAATCCACATTTTCAATTCGAATTATCACGCTGTAAAAAAGCGCTACAAGTGCTAAGAACAAAGGATTTTAAATAACAAATATAAATTTTTTAATGCCCACTAAAGATTACACATTTTAGAAAAGCAAGTGTGCTATTGAAGTACCTTTTTGCTGGGAATTGACCTGGTGAATAAACAAAACTAAAAAGAGATCTCTACTATGAACAAGAAAATCATTTTTCAGGATACGAAAACTGTAGTATGTGCAGAAGCCGAAATACCTGCTATCTCAGGATCAGATGATATTTTGATCCAGACCAGTGCCAGCGTAGTCAGTGCTGGTACAGAACTATCCATATGGGCCGGGCTGGAGTCCTGGGCCCCTCTTCCTAATACACCAGGTTACGGCAGTGTTGGAAAAGTGTTGGAAGTCGGAAATGCGGTGGAGAACCTGGTGCCCGGAGATATAATTTTTACCCATGGTCCTCATCAGAAAATTGCACTCGCGAAAAATTACGCACAAAAAATCCCTTATGGCCTTGATCCGAAAGTTGCAGTCCTTACACGTATGGCTGGAGTTTCCATAACGGCAGTCATGGTTTCACAGACAAAAATCTGTGACACAGTGGCGGTATGTGGTTTGGGACTTGTGGGTAATCTGGCAGCCCAACTTTTTACCCTGGCAGGATGCAACGTAATTTGTATCGATGTAAGTCCTGCACGGCTGGAAGTGATAAAGAAATGTGGTGTTGATACTGTCCTGGATGGGAAAACTGACTTAACCGAAGCGTTAATGGAAGAAACTAATGGTCGTGGTGTACATGCCTTTGTTGATGCCACTGGTTTAGCAGGTGTTATCAACTCATCCGTTAATGCCATTGCGCCCGGAGGGGAATGTATATTGCTGGGGACTCCTCGTGGCGAGTTTCAGGGAGACATGGTTCCATTGTTTCGGTCCATTCATCTGGCAAATCAGAATATTCAATTCAAGGGTGCGCATGAGTGGCTTTTTCCTCGCTATCGTTCACAGACAAAAGACAGCCAGACATCAATTGAGCAAAACAATGAAAAATTGCTAAGTCTTTTTGCAGATGGCAAACTTGTTACAGAACCACTATTGACGCATGTACTCAGCCCGGAAGAGGCTCCTGCTGCATACCAGGCACTGCGTAACCGTGACGAAAGTTACTTAGGAGTGGTAATTAACTGGGAATAAACATCATAAAACCTTTAAAGTGGATTGTGGATTAGAGAATTATACCTGCTCCTTTAATACAAATACTGATTTAAAAAGTATCCCGGACTCATTTAAAGTAGGGGACAGTACATGACATCTGCTTCAAACCATAAACACCATGTAACAGCGAAAAAGGATAAAGTTTCTCTGGGTAATAAAGTCCTGTATGGAAGCGGTTCTTTTGCAGATATGACCTTCCAGTGGACACTTATCGCTTTTGCTTTACCCATTTTTAATCAGGAGTTAGGATTCAGCCCTGTAATAATAGGACTGGTTTTGGGAATCACACGTATTTGGGATGGGGTGACCGATCCGGTTATGGGTTCCATTTCCGATAATGCTCGAACCCGTTGGGGGCGTCGTCGCCCGTTTATTGGAGCCGGGGCCGTACTTTGTTCCATTTTCTTTATAATAATCTGGCTTGTCCCGGAAGGTATTAGCGATTGGCAATTTTTCTTTTACTTTTTAATAACGTCGATTCTGTTTTACACCTCATTTACTGTGTTTTCGGTGCCACTTTATGCTTTGGGCTATGAAATGTCAGCAGACTACCATGAGCGTACCAAGATGATGGGAGTGCGTATTTTTGCTAACTCTTTTAACGGAATTATTCTCTTTCCATGGTTTCTGTGGTTTATAAAAAGACCAATATGGGATGGCGATACTACTATGGGAATTCGTATGGTTGGATTGGGGATTGGCCTGTTGATGATGATTTTGGCTTTGATCCCGGCCCTAACCCTAAGGGAAAAGAAAAGAACACACATCGAAAAACAGAAGCGTGTTTCAGTTCTGAAAAGCCTGAAATTCACATTTGTCTGTAAACCATACGTTTATCTTATAATCGCATTTTTTGCCATTCTGTTTTCCTACAATACTATAGCTACAGCTTACTCTTACCCTTTAAGATACTTTGTTTGTGGGGGTGATGAAAATATTTTTTCTTTATGGTTTGGCAGAATTGAAGGGTTTCACCATGTGGCAACCTTATTAGCCTTATGGCCAATAAGCTTATTATCCAGGAGATTTGGCAAACGTATTATTTCATTGATGGGGCCGGTGTTTATGATTTTAGGGGCACTTGCCAACTTAATCTGTTATGTTCCTG
>JADHVS010000217.1 GCA_016783865.1 Bacteroidales bacterium | reverse complement strand
CGACTGGTCATATATACCGGGCGGGGTCTCTTCAGGGACCGGACTGATCCGTCCGGATTTTCCTGAACTGCTCGATTTCCCTTATTTGTGGCAGCAACAGGAATATTGTATTGGTGGCCCTGCAACCAACTTTGTGTTTCTTGTACTTGCAGCCGATCAGCTGACCGGGAATTGATGCAGGTTCAGAAGAAACCATTTACAGAAACAGAAATAAGAAAAATTATCATGAGAAACCACAAGATCATTTTAACTGTTTTTTTATTTGCCCTTGCTGCAAACATTCCCGGGCAGCCTTCCATAAACAGGATTTTTCAACGGGACCAAGCGGTGGGGCTGTATGAAAAACTTGAAGTCTTTTTAAGCATAGATGCAGTGTATGAAAATCCATTTGATCCGGATGAGGTCGATATCATGGCGACGTTTACTTCTCATTCCGGCAAAAACTGGAAGGTTCCCGGATTCTACTCCCAGGAATTCCGGGGAGGATTCAATATAAGGTTCTCAGCAGATGAGACAGGAGAATGGAGTTACCTTGTCACTGTAACTGATAAAAACGGGACAACCGAAAGTGAAACCAGAACCTTCACAGTTGTTTCATCTGAATACCACGGTCCGGTCAGGATCGCATCAAACAAACGCTACCTGGAACATGCAGACGGGACACCCTGGTATGGGGTTGGACTGTGGTATAACGGACGGACAGAAACGGAGGTTCTGGACGATCTGGAGGATCGTGGTGTGAACTATATAAGCCGGTTGATCACTCCGCTTGAAACCTTTGGCACAGGACTTGGAAGATACGACCAGTTGTTGTGCAGCAGGATTGATGAACTGCTCGATGAACTGGAAAAACGCGATATGAAACTTGCCCTTAATATCTGGTTCCATTCCTTCTTGTCCGAGACCGTCTGGGGAGGAGGCAACATTGCCTGGCCTGCCAATCCCTATCAACTCGTCTGTGATGCCAGAGATTTCTACAGCAGTGAAAAAGCATGGGCATACCAGGAAAAATTATACAGGTATATGATTGCCCGCTGGGGATACAGCCGCTCACTGGCCATATGGTTTGTCATCGATGAAGTCAATGGCACGGATGGCTGGGCTTCAGGTGATAGTCTGGGTGCAGCTGAATGGGCAGGGAAAGTACATGATTATTTTAAAACGAATGATCCATGGCAGCATCTGACCACCGGAACCCGCAGCGGCGGCGTCAATGAATGGTGGGACAGAGGATATGAGGTATTTGACATGGCAGGCCGTGAGATCTATGAAGCGCAGGGATTCCCGATCAATGAAACCGGCCGGATAGCTGATGATGACATTCATCCCCTGACATACAGTTACCGGAATTATCACTCGCAGGTCAGCAAACTCTGGAACCATTACGAAAAACCGGCCATCATCCCCGAGACAGGCTGGGATCATACTTTTTATGAAATGAATATGCCCGGCTACATGGCTCAGTTTCATAATGCCCTGTGGGTCAGCCTGGCATCAGGAACCGCCATGTCTCCCTTCTGGTGGTCATATTCACGGGCGTTAAATGACAATGTGGTGACGGACCAGCTTTTGCATTTCAGGCATTTTACAGAAGGGATACCCTTTTCAAAACTTACCGGCCTGGCTCCGCTAGGGGCCGGTAATAAGGATTGTGATGCCTACGCGATGAGCAGTGATCAGCTGATTTTCGGGTGGGCTGTCAATGCCGATACCGATATGGCTGGAAAAACCATTACCCTGAAGGGTGTTGATAATGGCAGGTTCAGGCTGAAGCTTTACCACACCTGGGGCGGAAGGTTCCTTCAGGAAAACGGTTCGGAGGAAAAGATAATCCAGGCGAAAAACAACGAATTATCATTTAAAATCCCCATACTTAGTATTGAAGAGGGTCATGCACATTATATCGGGAAGGATATTGCCTTCATCCTGGAACCGGTTGAATAATCAAGGTACCTGGCACCAGTAGTAACCAGCAACCCGGATGAATTATAATTTCATTAGTAAGGCTATACCAGGTTTTACTTCCCCGTTTATCGTTATGCCCGGATTCACCTCTTCACCCTTTTCACTGGCAAGGATGAGCCTGCTCTGGTGTGGTTTAAGCTCGAAGCTGATATGGCCAACCATTCCCAGGTGGTCGAGTTCGCCCGGTCTCCAGAAAAAGGTATTTACCGCCTCTTTCCCTGTAATGGCCTTCAAATCAACAGACACTGGTTTAGATTCACCTGAAATATTCACTGCCAGTATCCCCCAATCCCCATTCAACAACCTCTTTGAGGCCATATATATGTTTTTATCCTGAACGGGCCAGTCAAGGAGGGTGGCAGTTAAAGGTTTTTCAGGCGGCTGAAGAAACCTTAAAAACCTGAGCCGGTCTTCATGCAATTTATGGATGGAATCTGAAATGTTCACAACGCCGCCCAGAAAACCGTCCCAGAAAGCGATCGTTTCCATCTCATCATCAGTTAATTGGTTATTATAATCTCTCAGGTAAAAAACATCCGGATCATTTTGCCAGAGTATGTTATTAAAATACTGATCCCAGTGCATTTCCCGGAACATATTCAGGGTACCTCCCCTGCTCCACCCCGGGGCGACATCATTCGACACACGAATGGCATCAACATAGCCCACCACCGGTGCAAAAGGAGTAATGCAGCCAAGCCAGAAACTTTCCTCACCAATCTCTTCCCTGATCATCCTTATCACATCATGAAAATATTGAACCGAGGTTTTGCCCGGAGTATATCTGTTCACCCTGGTGGAATCCTGCAGTCCCCAATCCAGGAAATCGGTTTTAAAATACCCTGCCCCCCATTTCCTCATCGTTCTGAAAACTTCCCTCAGGTAGCTAAAAGCATCCGGGTGACTGGTATCCAGGATGCAGACAGAACCTTCTGAATGGGTGTCCTTTTCCCATTCAACAATGATGTTTCCTTCCCGGTCATGTAAAAGCCAGTCCTTATGCTGCTTGTATATAAAGCTGTTCGTATTGACCATGAAGGGGCCGATCCAGATACCGGCTGTATAATCGGCTTTACGTATGGAGCTGAATGCTGCCTCCATTCCATCGGGCCAGCGGTCATTGGGGATCAGCCATTCACCCAGGTAACTATAACCGGCATCGATCTGGAGGGTTTGAAAGGGAATTGCAGGCCGGATGGAATCTAATCCATCCAGCAAATCATCCAGCTTATCCTGGCTGAACCTGTATTCGTGCTCGTACCAGCTGCAGTAATGATACCTTGGAGCTTTCCTTAAGGTTATGTTATTGTAATTTGCCAGGATCACCGAGAAATCCCTCAGGGTATTGAATGGATCGACTCCGGCAATAAAATGCAAAGAAGGAAGTTGAAATTTGACGGAAGGGTCCAATGGAATATTTTCCATCAGGAAACCTGTTTCGAGGAAAATCTCATTGGTATTGGTCCTCCTGTCGGTCAGTCCGAAGCGCCTGTGCCGGTTGTATATCGTACTTCTCTGAAGGTAATTGCTATGGTCAAAAGACCCAATGACCAGGGAGGTCTCCCCGGAGGTGATCAAACCGGTGACCAGATAGCTGTCATAACTCCAGACATCTTTTGAAACAGGGCCGGGATCAAATCTCAGTTTCTCGGGTTCCGGGAATTTAATGATCCCGCTCGGTCCTGCAAACCCCATTCCCTGTTTGAAGAGCCTGTTGCATCCCTCCACCCTTCCTCCCGAGAGCGGGAATACCAGGTGAGGCGCCATATCCCATCCTTCAACGGAGGTGTCAAGGATCAAACCATTCGGTCCCGAAGAAAACGAAAGGGAAAGCTTTCCCTTATCCAGGGAATAAATTAATTTGCCCCCACCTTTGCTTGCTTCCAACCCGACCGCAAGCGGGAAAACCGGACGGGAGTCCAGCGCGGGATAGCATTCGAGGATGGAGAATTCATCAGATACGATGTCAAAGCTCCCATTCCCGTGTAAAATCCACTCCTGCTTCAGGAGGGAAGGTTCTTTCCTGGCTTTAGCCATCCAATTATCAACAAGCAGGCTCGGGGTAAAACCAAGACCCAGAACACCTATTGCAGAGCGCTGAAAAAAGTCACGTCTCTTCATTTTACAGGTATCGTTTGTTTTTTTATGTATAATATTCTAAAATTAAACCTTATTTTGAGGAATGTACAATTTTTTTCTTCTCAGTGTGTTCCATTTTAAAAGTGTGAGGCAAAAAAGTCATGTACCGGCGGATTAAAAAAATAAACTACAACAGGAAACAGGATATCCGGGTTGTTTTTGATCAGTTCAGGGATGATTTTCTCGCCAGTTTTTATCCAAAAAACCGAATAGCCGAGCACTATTTCAAACAGGACCTGGAACAACTTTCGGCCAATTATTCAAAGCTCTTCATGTTTCAATATTCACTTTTCAGCAGGTACTGGTTCCACAGGCATATTTACCGGTCTGTGGTATTATCCGGCGAAAGTGACAAGACATTTGAAGCCATCAGGCAAGCCTCACACAACGGGGCAATTTTCTACCTTCCCAACCACCAGGCTCATATCGACTCCATGATAATATCCTGGATGGCCAGACAGGTTCGTGTTCCGCAGCCCATGTTTATCGCCTGGAATACCCTCGCCAAAAGACGATCCTCTTACCTGATGCCCCTGGTAAACAGCTGTTTGCTCGACAGGCAGATTATGGATGACAGGTTCAAGGCCCTCGATTCGTTCAGGAACACCCGAAACTACCGGGCAGGTTATGCAGTTTTATTCACCGCATATTTAAAACGCATGCTGTCAGCTGGTGTGGATACCCTGATATACCCGGAAGGTGGCAGGACCTATTCAGGAAAAACAGGTGAGGCGAGGATCAGGAGGGTATATAAGACTGTGAAACAGGTTCAAAGGGATGTGTCTGAAAACCATGAAATCTCGATTGTTCCCATCTCATTGTCCTTTACACTCGTTCCCGAAGCAGAACAGTTATATGAATCCTTTCGGAACAAGTCCTTCCTTCCTCCATCGAGCCTGTTTCATGACATGCAGGATGGGGATGACAGATATGCTGCCTTCCGGCCCGGTTACGATATTAAAACAAACTATCCACTGATCAGGGCATTTGCAGAGAAGAGGCTGCCTGTTTTCTGTGTGGCGGGGGATCCTATATCACTGAAGAACAACCCGGAAATTGGTCTTGAAGAATGCTTCGATGTGGTTAAAAGAAACCTTAAAATCCTGCCGCAACATTTCATCGCGAGGCTTCTTCTCTCAGATACTGAAAGCATTGCAGATAAATGGACGACCGGTGGCATAAATAGTCTCATGGAACCTGCCAGGTCATTGCGCAATTCCCTGCCGGCCGTAAATCTTGACAAAGCCTATTTCGAGGAAGATGGTCTGGCCGATATAATTTCAATCGGTATGGATTACTTTCAATACAGTAAAGCTGTAACGGGAAAAGGTACTATTCAAAACAGGTCAATTCTGGAATATTATGCCAACAAATGTATCCCCGGGGAATGAAGAAAATTTTATCAAGTCTTATCAGAAAGGTTACGGTACCCTGTAGATAAAGGAATTTATATTCATGCCTGCTCCCACAGATGCAAAAGCCAGGAAGTCTCCTTTTATAAAGCGCTGGTAATCTAACTTCTCTTTGAAGATCATATCCAGCAATACGGGCAAGGTAGCTACTGAACTATTACCCAGGGTGGATATGATCATAGGCATAATATGCTGCGGGATAACTTTTTCGCCAAAAAGTTTGAAAATCCGCTGAAGAATTGCCTCATCCATCTTTTCATTCGCCTGGTGAATAAGGACTTTACTTATATCCTGCAGGATTAATTTTGCCTTTTCAATGGTATCCTTAACCAGTTGCGGAACAGTATTCAAGGCATACTCATATAATTTTCTGCCATTCATTTTAACAAACAATTCCGCTCCTGAATACTCTGTATTGTAAGAATTATCCATTCTCAGCATATCAGCAAATTCAAATGCATCAGACCTGGTTGAATGTGACAATATCCCAAACGGTTTTTTGCTTTCCACGCTGTCAATGATGGTAGCACCAGCCCCGTCGGAATATATCATGCTGTCCCTGTCGTGCGGATCTGAAACCCTTGAGAGGGTCTCAGCTCCGATCACCATGGCACGCCGGGCATCACCGGACTTAAGATAATAATCTGCCTGGATAACTCCCTGGAGCCATCCCGGACACCCGAAAATAATATCGTAGGCAACAGTTTTGGGATTTCTAATCCCCAATTTTTGTTTTACACGTGCAGCCAGGCTTGGGACAAAATCTGACCACCTTTTATCGTACCTGACATCCCCGAAATTATGTGCCACTATGATATAATCCAGTGTCTCTTTATCAATTTTTGATGACTCCAGTGCGTCCCGGGCAGCAAAATAGGCCAGGTCAGACGCTACATGGTTATCCTCGGCATACCTCCTCTCCCTGATCCCTGTAATTTCTTCAAATTTGGAAATGATTTCCTTTTTATCTGTCCTGATCACTTCACCTTCAGGTGTATAAAATAAATTTTCAAGGAACTTATCATTAGTAACCTTTTTTGATGGAATATAACTTCCTGTTCCTGTAATTACCGAATACCTTCTTTTTTTCATACTAATTCCTTGCATTATCCAACCTGCAAAATTAGAATATAAACTTTAACTATTGCAAAAAAAAATTTTAACTGCATGTCACCAAAACAATCCGGACTTTCTCGTGTAAAGATTAAGTTGTGATTTTGCAAATAATTCTCCCATTATTTATCTGATCCTATTACAGCAACTTGATCCCGGAGGTAGTTTAGTCCAGGAGAATTACTGGACGTTTTTAAAGTCAACAATGCAACATTTATTAATAATGAGAAAAATAAAAAGGGGGGTGCACTACCCCCCAATAATGTCCCGGGAAAACCGAGGCTTAATAAATTTATTTTACTAAAAACTCATTGCAAATCTTAAACCTATCTGTGTCTTGGTGGAATTATATGTTCGCACTGGTATTATAAAAGGATTAAGTTGCAGATTTAGTCCAGTCTTATTCTTATCTTAAATTCCTAAAAAACGGCCTATAGTTGCTACGAGTGGGCGTTGATTGCGTTGACCTCCTCGTAGCTTTGGATCTGATTTAGAGCGCTAATGGCGTTTTTGCCCCTGTTCCAGCCGACCTCCACCATGTTGCCATGCGGGTCTACTTTTTCACACATTAGC